>NZ_JCAXEA010000068.1:0-730 GCF_059759125.1 Arthrobacter sp. GQ119
CCGTGTCGGCCGCTGCGCGGGTTGCGGGGTTGGTTCCGGTTGCGGGTTCGATTTCGACGACGGAGCGCAGCACGGTGCCGTGGTGCATTTTGTCGAAGGCTTCTTCGACCTGGTCGATGGTGATGCGTTCGGTCACGAAGGCGTCCAGGTCCAGGTTGCCTTGCTTGTAGTGGGCGACGAGCATCGGGAAGTCGCGGGAGGGCAGGCAGTCCCCGTACCAGGAGGACTTCAGGGACCCGCCGCGGCCAAAGACGTCCAGCAGCGGCAGTTCCAGCTGCATCTCCGGGGTCGGCACGCCGACCAGGACCACGCGGCCGGCGAGGTCGCGGGCGTAGAAGGCCTGCTT
Organism: Arthrobacter sp. GQ119; assembly: GCF_059759125.1. Lineage (NCBI taxonomy): Bacteria > Bacillati > Actinomycetota > Actinomycetes > Micrococcales > Micrococcaceae > Arthrobacter > Arthrobacter sp. GQ119. Next base: position 347 of record NZ_JCAXEA010000068.1, read on the forward strand.
GTAGGTTTCGGGCCGTCCGACGGCTTCGATCACGACGTCGGCGCCGTTGCCGCCGGTGAGTGCCCGGATCGCCTCGACCGGGTCCACCTGGCGGGAGTTCACCCCGTGGGTGGCGCCCAGGGATTTGGCCATCTGAATCTTGTTCTCATCGATGTCCACCGCGATGATCGTGGTCGCCCCGGCCAGCTTCGCGCCGGCGATCGCGGCGATGCCCACGCCGCCGCAGCCGATCACGGCCACGGACTCGCCGCGCTTGACCTCGCCGGTGTTGATCGCGGCCCCGATCCCGGCCATCACACCGCAGCCCAGCAGCCCGACCGCGGCCGGGTCGGCGTCCTGATCGACCTTGGTGCACTGCCCGGCCGCGACCAGGGTCTTCTCCGC
>NZ_JCAXEA010000069.1:0-712 GCF_059759125.1 Arthrobacter sp. GQ119
CGGGGGCCGCTCATCGTGTACCGGCCAGTCGTGATGCTGTGGAGGCGTGTGGCTAGTCGTTTTTCGACTGCAATGTCAGGCTGATATTCGCGGGTTGGTTACCGCATGACGATTTGTTCGGCTGGAGCGTATCGGTGTCTAGTATCGAGCGTCGACGGGTTTGGGCCCGTCTGCTCATAGCGCTTTCTCGAGTTAGCTCCGCGTGCTGCCATCGGCCCCACCGCTCACTTTCGGCGGCACGTTCTGGTCAGGCCGCGCTCATATGTCTTCCTTTCTGGAGCGGGACGGCCAGTGACCAGCACCAACCGGCGAGTTCGCGGGCGATCGCGGTGTTGGCTTTCACCGACATTTTGTTGCGTTCATCGAAGTGTTCCCATTTGCGGTGCAGCCGATGGTTTCCTTCCAAAGCGCGGATGCGGGTGGCCGGCGCGACCAGGTCCAGTTGGCGCAACAGCCGTTCGCCGGGGCGGGTATAGGGGCGCCGGTGCTGCCAAGCCGCTTCGATGAGGAGTTTGCGGGCGTAAGTATTCCCGGCTTTGGTGATCGGGCCCTGGTGCCGCGACTGGCCGGAGGACTCCTCGCTGGGGACCAAGCCGAGGTAGGAACCGATGGACGAGCCGGTGAAGCGGGTCCAGTCCCCAATCTCCACCGCCAGCCCGAACGCTGTAGTGAGCTGGATGCCGCGCAGACACATCAACGCATTAATCACCGC
>NZ_JCAXEA010000007.1:0-206098 GCF_059759125.1 Arthrobacter sp. GQ119
ACCGCCGTCGTCCGCCTCCCCGCTGACCGCCTGTCCCGCTGGGGCGGGCCCGCCTGCTTTTCGTGCCGGTTTGCTGTGCCGGCGCGCCTACCGGGCCGCGAGCCGGAGCAGCCGGTCGCGCAGCGGCTGTGCCCGTTCGGCGAGAGCCAGACGCGTCATCGCGGAGGAGGCCACCCGCAGCAGCCGGGTCCGGAGCAGCCTCTGTCTGTTGTATTCCCTAAGGGCCTCGCCCACCGGCCTGGTGTTGAGGAGTTCGGCCAGCGTCACGGCGTCGACGAGGGCTTCGCACGCCCCGCGGCCCAGGTTGGGCGTCATCCCGTGCGCCGCGTCGCCAACGAGGACAGCGCCAGGCCGCGTGAAGCTGCCGAGGTCCGGAGCTGTCCAGATCCGCTGCGCGAGCGTTGATTCCGGCGTGGCCTGCTCCAGCACGTTCCTGACGGCCGGAGCGCCGTCGGCGAACCGTTCCCGTGCACGCGCCAGCGCTTCAGCCGCCCCGACACCTGCCGGTCCGAGTTCCGAGCGGAAGGAGGCATACCAGTACGTCCTGCCGCTGGAGGCCGGGGTGATGCCAAAGAGCTGCCCGCGCCCCCAATACTCACCGCCGGCCTTCGCCTCAACGGGCACGGGAAGAACACCGCGCAGCGCCACGTAGGGCGTCGGTCTGGCGTTGGCCCCTGGACCCCAGAATGCGCGGCGGACCACGCTGTGGACACCGTCGGCGCCGACCAGCAGGCCGGCGGCCAGCGGTCCAGTGGCGGGGATATCTTCCACCTTGCCCTCCGCCCGGCGCACGTTCCTGGGTACGGCGGCGTCCAGGAGCCTGATCAGGTCTGCCCGGGACACACCCAACACCCCGCGGACTTCCGGTGATATCCACGCGTCACCGGCGGCATCCCGCAGGGCCATCCCGCCAAAGGTGGCGCCAACTGCCCTGATCTCCGGAAGGATCCCCAGAACGGCCAAGGCGCCCTGCGCCTCCGGCCACATGGCGAGGGAAGTTTCCACCGTCGGCAGGCCGGGCCGCTGCTCGTGGATGGTCACGTCGAAGCGGTCCGGGTCGAGCCCTGCCGCGAGTGCAAGGCCGGCAATGCCTCCGCCGATGATGGTTATGGCTTCCATGGACCGATGTTAAGCCCGACGGCGGCTGGCGGCTCTTCGGATCCGGCCCCGTCTGAGCGGTCCGCGCACGCTAGGAACGGGCCTTGACCACGACCACCTCGAACGTCTTCGCGTTCGGGACCATGAACTTCGCGTTCACTGCGGCGAGCTTATTCCCAAACAGGGCGGCCGTCGTCGGAATGTTGAAGTTCCTGTTCTTGATAACCTCCCTGACGCTTCCTGAGAGCGCCCGGAAATCCACGGAGACGCGGCTGATCTGGTTGGAGAAGTTCTGGACGGCCCAGATGGTCCTGCCCTTCACCACGATGCCGTCGACATTCGGGAGGGTCAGGCCCTTGATCTGGGCGCTCGCTCCGGTCCTGGGGTTGACGGTGTACAGGGCCTTGTTGCCGGAGTGGGCCACCACCAAGGTGCGATCATTCCGCGCGCTGGCGATGCCGTTCAGGTTGAACTGATCGGCTGTATCAGCGGCAGGCCCCGTCAGTTTCAGCGTCCGGACCGTGCCGAGTTTGCCTTCGTCGCCAACGGGCACGAAGTAAAGCTCGGCCTGCCGCGAGTTGGTGAACCACGCGCCGCGGTCGGTGAGCGCGACGTCATTGATGAAGGCCGCCTTCCACGTCAGCTGGATCGTCTTGACGGTCCTCCGGTGGTCCGTGTCATACACATAGGCCTTGCCGGAGGGGCCCCCGGCCACGAAGAGGAGGTCATTCTCGTTGTCCGCCTTCATTCCCGCGGCAACCCTGCCGTCAGGCACATCGATGAACTTCTTGGCAGTTCCCTTGCGGATGTCACCCCGGAAAATGTCTCCCGTGGCGAGGTCACCGGCATAGAAAGTGCTGCCTTCGCCGGCGGCAATGCCTTCCGCCCCCTTGGCGCCGGGAAGGACAATGACCGGGAGCCTGTCCCTGGAGTTGTCCCCGGTGGCCGATGCGGCCGGTGCGAGCGGAGCCGGGACGAGAAGAGCCGCGAGGGCGGCCAGACCGGCGGCTGCACGACGGCGTGCGGAACCTGAATTTTTTGTACTGAGGCGCATGATGCTCTCCGGAATTGGGTGATATTCCGTGCGAGCTGGCCGTTGTACGGAAGCTCCGCACGTTGGTCCCTTCAGTCTAGATTCGGCCGATATGCCTGACCAGATGTGCCGGGAAACCGCAATCCAGCGGCACAAAACCATTCGTTCCCCCGTTCGGAACGCCGGGGCAATGCATCCGTAACACCGGCACGGCAGGATGCAACCATGAAGCCCAAAGCACCGGCCCCTGCCACGGCTGACCTGAGCTGCGAAGTCTGCGGGCAGATGCCCGAGCCTCCAAAGTCCCGCCTCACGGCGGCCAACGTTGCCGTGATGCTTCCCATCGAACTGCTGGTGCACGCCCTGGTGGTGCAGACGCACCTGCCCTATGTGGCGAAGGTGCTGGTCCTGACGCTCACGGCCACCGTCCTGGTGATCTGGGTGGCGGAGCCGTCCGCGGCACGCATCCTGCGCCGCTGGCTGCACGCTCCGGCGCTGCGGCATCGGCGTCGGCTGGGCACCGCCCCCGCCCTGTGGCGGGCACGGACCATCCTGCGGGACCAGCCCGGTTCCCTGAAGAAGATCACACGGTCACTGGAGCTGCTCGACACCAACATCCTGAGCATCCACGTCCACCCGGTGCGCGGCGGAGTGATGGATGAGTTCGTGCTGTCAGCCCCCGGTGAACTCAGCGAGCGCCAGCTGCTTGACGCACTGGCGGACGGCGGCGGCAGGCAGTCGCAGGTGTGGCCGACCACCGCCTTGGCGATGGCCGACGGCCAGACCAAGGCGCTGAGCCTGGCTGCCCGTATCGCGGCAACGCCCGATGAACTTCCGCTGGCCGTGGCGGAGCTACTGTCCGCCCGGATACTTGATCCGGGGTCGGAAACCGCCCGGATTCCCGGGGAAACGAACGACGCCGGCACGCTCCTTAAAATCCCCACTGCCTGGCACGGCCCCATCACCTTCTACCGCCCCGGGGAACCGTTCACGCCCGCAGAATCCGCCCGGGCGCACAGGCTCGCGGAGCTCGCCGAGATCCTGGCCCACGTGCCCTCATCCACGACTGAACCGGATGCGGATCCGGTACCGGCGGGGTCGTAGCCCCAAACGGCAGTCACAATCGGTGATTAGCGGCCATCCGGCTCAACTTCGCCAAAACCCTTGACAGTGGGCCAGGTCACTTCTAACTTAGATTTTGGGATCCCAAAACGGGATCCCAAAAATCAGCGCAAGGCGCTTCCGGAATGCCACTACAGGCCCGCTTAAAGTTTTCCGCCGCTCAACCCGCGGCCGCTTATCCGAATCATCAAGACCGTTTCCCTGTCCGTAAACTTCCCTGTAAAGGAGAAGCCGTGTCTATCCCCAATACCGAAACAGCGACTACAGAGGCTCAAGGCACCACAGAAGCCTCCGCTGGCCACGAACCCGGCAAGGACGGCGTGCAACGGCGCACCACCGTCCGCTGGAAGCTCTTCCTGCTCCTACTGGTGCTTGTCGCCGTGAACTACATCGACCGCGGGTCCATTTCCGTGGCGCTTCCCATCATCCAGAAGGAATTCAACCTTGCACCGGAGCTGGTCGGCCTGCTCCTGTCCGCCTTCTTCTGGACATACGCCCTGATGCAGATTCCCGTGGGCTGGCTGATCGACAAGTTCGGCCCGCGCAAGGTCATGACCGCATCGTGTGTCGGCTGGGGCGCGGCAACGGCCGCCTCCGGCTTGGCCGGCGGATTCCTGAGCATGTTCATCGCCCGGATGGGCATCGGCGTCACCGAGGCCGGCGTCATGCCGGCTGGCGGAAAGCTCAATGCCATCTGGATGCACAAGTCCGAACGCGGCCGCGGTGCCACCATCCTGGATGCCGGCGCTCCGCTGGGCGCAGGTCTCGGCGGCATCATCATCGCAGGCCTGATTGCCTCCACCGGCAGCTGGCGCATGGCCTTCATCATCGCCGGTGCCGCCACGGTCCTCATGGGATTGGCCGTGTGGTGGTACGTCAGGGACAACCCCCGCGAGCACCGCGGCGTCAACGATGCCGAGGCCAGCTACATCGAAGCCTCCCATGCAGCAGAGGATGCGGAGGCTGAGCTGGACGGCAGCAAGGGCAAGCGCGCCCTGCTTCCCTACCTGAAGTTCCGGTCCTTCTGGGCCATGTGCTTTGGCTGGCTCGGCTTCAACGGCGTCTTTTACGGCCTCCTGACGTGGGGTCCGCTCTATCTGGCGCAGGCCAAGGGCTTTGACCTGAAGACCATTGGCTGGTCCACGTTCGTGATCTTTGGCGCCGGCTTCGTCGGCGAAATCCTGGGCGGCAGCATCGCGGACAAGTGGCGGGCAGCCGGCGCCTCGGCCAATCGCGTCATGCGTACGCTGCTGGGCATTTCCAGTGCGGTGGTCATCGGCGGCCTGGTCGGAGTCACCGTGGTGCCCGACCCCACCACCGCCGTCGTCCTGCTCTCCCTGGTCATGTTCTTCCTCCGCTGGGTTGGCCTCTTCTGGAGCATTCCCTCCATCCTGGGCGGCAGGACCAACGCCGGAGTATTGGGCGGTGCGATGAACTTCAGCGGCAACATCTCCGGCTTTGTCACACCCATCGCCGTGGGCCTGATCGTCGGTGCCACCGGCTCATACACCTGGGCGCTGCTGTACTTCGTGGGATCCGCCATCGTGATGGGAGTGTCCGTGCTGACCCTCAACTACAACAAGCGGCTTCCTGTCTAAGCTGGCAATCCAAAGCCGGCCACGCAGCGCCTCCTCCCGCCGCCGGGAGTGCAAGCCATACAAGAATCCGAATGGAGCACCATGCTTACCGCAGAAGAGACCCAGGACAAGGAACGCCCCCTCCGCGAGGCTGTCCGGGACACCCTCCGCACCCGGATTTTTGAAGGGCATTACGCTCCCGGCACGCGGCTGGTGGAACGCGACCTCGCCGCGGAATTCAACGTGTCACGGCTCCCTGTCAGGGAAGCCCTGCGCATGCTCCGCCAGGAAGGCCTCATCAGCGACCGGGGAGCCCGCGGCGCGGAAGTCAGCACCCTCAGCCCCAAGGACGTCGAGGACCTGTTCGATGTCCGGCAGTCCCTGGAGGTGCTGGCCTGCCGGCTGGCCGCCGTCCGCGCCACACCTGAGGAGCTGTCCCACCTCAAGGGCATGCTCGACGAGGCGGACCTTTGCCTCGCAAAGGGTGCCGTGATGGAAGCCCACCGGGCCAACAGTGAATTCCACGATGCCATCACCGGCATTGCCGACAACAACTTCCTCAAATCCGCACTGGAACCCCTCCAGGGACGCATGCACTGGCTCTTCCGCCACGTCAGCGACCTGCCGGAGCTGATCCAGGAACACCGCGACCTCTACGATGCGATCGCCAGCGGCGACCCGGACCGGGCGGCCGCACAGTCGGCGTCGCACATCGGCAAGTACCGCGAGCAGTTCCCCGAGGACTTCCAGAAAACCGAACCTAAGCTGCATCGGAAGAAGAAATGAAACTGCTCGTCATCAACCCCAACATCAGCGACGACGTCACCGCCCTCATCGAGTCCGAGGCCCTGCGCTCCGCAGCCCCGGGCACGGAACTGGTGGTCCGCACGGCCGGCCACGGCGTGGAGTACATCGAAACCCGTTTCGAGTCCCTCATCGCGGCAGGCGCCGTCGCGGAGATCATTGCCGAGTACGGCACCGATGTCGACGGCGCTCCTGTCGACTGCCCTTCCATCGACGCAGTCGTGGTTGCCGCCTTCGGCGATCCCGGCATGCCCGCCCTGAAGGAACTCACTGACGTGCCGGTCATCGGTATCACGGAGGCGGCGCTCTGCGCGGCCGCCCTGCAGGGGCACCGCTTCTCCATCATCGCCATCTCGGACCGGATCCGGCCGTGGTACCTGGATTGCGTGGAGCGGTTCGGCCTTGCCGGCCGGCTGGCCTCCATCCGCTCCATCAATGAGTCCCTGAACGGAATCGGTTCCGTGCAGCAGGACTTCAAGGAAACCCTGCTGGCACTCAGCCGGCAGGCCGTCGCAGAGGACGGGGCCGACGTCGTCATCCTGGCGGGTGCGCCCCTCGCCGGACTTGCCCGCGACCTTCGGGGGCAGATTCCTGTTCCGGTGGTGGACGGCATTTCGGCCGGCATCCGCATGGCGGAGGCCGTGGTGGGGCTCCAGTCCGGGCCGCACCGCGCCGGCGCCTTCGCCCCTCCACCGGTCAAGGCCCGCAAGGGACTTTCCGAAAACCTCGACGCCGCCCTGGCGGCAGCCCAGACAGCAGCGCATGCCGCAGCCCCGGCTCCTGCCAGCACGACCTCTGCCACCTAGGGCCCAGCCCGCCCGTCCAACCCGCTTCCCCCGATAAGGAGGACAATGATGTCCCACACCCCAGAACTCGTGGTCGCCAACGGCACCGTGGTCAACAGCTTCGGCCGCCAGAACGCCCACGTCGTCGTCCATGACGGCAAAATCGTCCGGCTGGTCGCCGCCTCTGACCCGGCTCCCGAGGCCATGCGCACCATAGACGCCGGCGGCCGGCTCGTGATCCCCGGCGGCGTGGACGGCCACTGCCACGTGGCCCAGGTGACCGGACGGTTCCGCACCCTGGACGACTACAAGACCACCTCCACCGCAGCGCTGTGGGGCGGCACCACCACCATCATCGACTTCGGCATCCCCCGCGACGCCCGGGAAACCCCGCTGGCGGCAGTGCTGAACAAGAAAGAACTCGCCCGGGAGTCGCGCTGCGACGTCGCACTCCATGGTTCGGTGGTCAGCTGGGATGAGACCGTGCCGTGGCAGCTCGAACAGCTCGCGGCCGAGGGCGTGCGGTCGGTCAAGATGTACACCACCAACCGCGGCAGCACCATGGCGGACGGGGACACCATCCTCAAGGTCATGCGCGAGATGGTGCGGCTGGACGGCCTCACGTACATCCACGCCGAACACGACCCCATCATCGCGGACTGCACCGCACAGCACGCCGACGACGGCCGGATCGGCATCGAGCACCTGCACCGGACCCGCCCGGAGCTGGCCGAGGAAACCTCGGTCAGGGAAACCCTGGCCATGGCCGAATACACCCGGGCTCCCGTGTACTTTGTCCACCAGTCAACCCCCGGAGCCGTGGACCTCGTCACCGCTGCCCGCAGCAGCGGCCAGGAAGCGTACTCCGAGACGTGCCCCCACTACCTCACCCTCGATGATTCCGTCTACGGTTCGGCCTTCCCCGAATGGTATGCCTGCTGCCCGCCGATGCGGAGCACCGAAACCGTTGCCGCCCTCAAGGAGCGCCTTGCCGACGGCGCCATCCACGCCGTCTCCTCGGACCATTCCTGCTACGACCTCTCGCAGAAGCGCGAGCGCACCGATGACGTCCGGGCCATGCCGCACGGCCTGCCCGGCGTGGAAACACGGATGCCCGTCACGTTCACGGCCATGATGGGATCCCCCCGCAACACGGTGGAGGACTTCGTTGAGGTCTTCTCCGCCGGGCCCGCCCGGATCAACGCGGTTCCCGGCAAGGGGACCATCGCCGAGGGCTTCGACGCCGACCTCGTGATCTTCGATCCCGCCGAGGAACGCACGGTCGACGGCGGGAGCCTCCACATGGGCACGGACTTCTCCCCGTTCGACGGCGTCCGGCTCACCGGCTGGCCTGGCGTCGTGGTTTTCTCCGGGCGCGTGGTGGTGGACGCCGGCAGCTTCCACGATCCCGGCCCGGTGGGCCGCTTCGTGGCCCGCAACGGCTTCCGCGAACACGCGGCAGCACCGGCTGCCACGCCGGCGACAGTCCCCGCAACGTTTTAGGAGCACCCATGCCTTCCGCAACACGCAAAACACGCATCGGCATGATCGTGCCGTCCTCCAACACCTGCCTTGAACCGCAGAGCTACCGCATCCTGGGCGACCGGGACGACGTCACCATCCACTTCACCCGGATCCCCGTGACCCGGATAGCCCTGGACGACTCCTCCGATAAGCAGTTCGATCCGGCCGTCATGCGTGATGCGGCCGGGCTCCTCGCGACGGCGGACGTGGACGTCATTGCCTGGAACGGCACCTCGGGGTCCTGGCTCGGAGCGGACCACGACCGTGAGCTGGTACGGGAGATCTCCGAGGCCACCGGTATCCCGGCCACGACGTCCACGCTTGCCTATCTGGAGGCGTTCCGGTCGTTCGGCACGGAGCGGATCGGGCTGTTCACGCCATACACGGAGGATGTGAACCTTGCCGTCATCACCTCCTATGAGCGGGACGGCATCAAAACGGTGGGCCACCGCTGCCTGGGCCTGAGCGACAACGAGTCCTTCGCACGGGTCACCGACGAGGAGATGCGGCCCGGTTCACTGGAACTGGCGGCAGCGGCGCCGGACGCCCTCGTTTACCTGTGCACCAACCTGTACGGTGCCAACATCGCGGCCGAAATCGAAGCCGAAACCGGTGTTCCCGTACTGGATTCCGTGGCTGTGACCCTGTGGCACTGCCTCAAACTTGCCGGGTCCCCCTTGCTCGCACCAAGGTGGGGCAGGCTGCTCGCGGACTGACACCAGCCGCGACATACAGCAGCGCCGACAAGACAGACGGCGGCGGGACGCCCACTGGGAGCGACCCGCCGCCGTCGACACTTAAACCCGTGCGCTACATGCGGATCCTGAGCGCACCCGGCTCCAGCCGGATGGCCATGTGCTTTCCGGCGCCAACGTGGTCGCCGTCGAGCTGGAACTCCTGCTCATGCTCCAGGGTGACCTCCGCGCTCTTGCCCTGGAAGTACTCCGCTGATTGCCTCTTGTTCTTCCTGCGGCCGAAAATGCCGGTGATGACGCCCAGCCAGCCGAACCTGCCGCGCGGGGCCAGGACCAGCAGGTCAAGGAGGCCGTCATCGATCTTCGCCTCCGGGAAAATCTCTATTCCTCCCATGAGCCGGCCGCAGTTACCGATCATCACACTGCGGATCCGGCGCTTGACCGGGTGCTTGCCCTCCATGCGAACGGTGGCCCGGACGGGCTTGCCAGGCAGCTTGCGGATACCCGCTTCGACGTATGCGAGCCAGCCCATGCGGTCCTTGAGGACATCCACCGTGTCCGCCATGATGGCGGCGTCGTAGCCCACTCCGGCCATCACCAGGAACACGCTCTCGCCCTCGGAGTGGTCGAAGCTGCACCTGACCACGTCCACGGTGCGTTCCGTGCCATTCAGCACGTCATACGCTGCAGAGACGGGGTCGCTGACGTCCACGCCGAGGTTGCGGGCCAGCAGGTTGCCGGTTCCGAGCGGCACCAGCCCCAGAGGAGTGTCAGTTCCTGCGAGCACCTCGGCCACGCAGCGCACGGTGCCGTCGCCGCCGGCGGCGATAACGACGTCGACCCCGGCCTCCACCGCCTGGCGCGCCTGGCCAACGCCGGGATCCTCAACGGTGGTTTCCAGCCACAGCGGCTCAGCCCAGCCCTGCGTGTCGCACAGCCGGATCAGCGCGGCGCGGAGGTCTGCGCCAGCGGCGACCTTGGCGGGATTGATGACCACGGCGGCCCGTTGCGGCGGGGAGGCGTTGTTCGCTGGCATGATGTCCTTCGACAGATGAGGGCGGCAAAGCCGCGGAACTCAAATGGTAGCCGGGTTCCCTGAATTTACGCAGTATGCTTCGTAAATCCTGCCGCCATGAGCACCACGTGTTCTTGGCCGGACGGGTGGCGGACGGGTGCTCTCAGTGAGGGCGCCTTTCTACAGCGCCTTGACGGCACCCAGCACCTTCGTCAGCGACTCTTTGGCGTCGCCGAACAGCAGGGTGGTCTGCGGCTCGTACATGAGATCGTTTTCGATCCCCGCGAAGCCCGGGCGCAGCGAGCGCTTCAGGAAGACCACCTGCCTGGCATCGGCCACCTCGAGAATCGGCATGCCGTAGATCGGCGAACCCGCGGACGTTTTGGCGGCGGGATTGACGACGTCGTTCGCGCCCACCACGAGCGCGACGTCGGCGGTCCGGAACTCGGAGTTGATCTCGCCCATCTCCTTGAGCGACTCGTAGGGAACGTTGGCCTCGGCAAGCAGCACATTCATGTGCCCCGGCATGCGCCCCGCTACCGGGTGGATGGCGAAGTCCACCCTGATGCCGCGGGCCTCGAGGGCCTGGGCAAGCTCGGCGGCGGTGTGCTGCCCCTGCGCCACCGCGAGGCCGTACCCGGGCACGATGATCACCCGCTGCGCATAGCCCAGGAGCACCGCCACGTCCTCCGCGCTGGAGGAACGCACGGGGCGGTCGCTGACCGCCGTCGATCCCGCCGTCGAACCTCCCCGGAACGCCCCGAACAGGATGCCCGCGACGCTGCGGCCCATGGCCGCCGCCATGGCCCGGGTGAGGATGGTACCCGAGGCGCCCACCAGCGTGCCGGCCACCACCAGGAGCACGTTGTCCAGCACCAGGCCCGAGGCCGCGACGGCCAGGCCGGTGAAGGCGTTCAGCAGCGAGATGACGATCGGCACGTCTGCACCGCCCACTGGCAGGACCAGCAGCACTCCGGCCACCAGTCCGAGCAGCAGGAGCAGCAGCGCGAGCACCAGGGAACCGCCGAGAATGACGGCGACGGCGGTTCCCACCGCGGCGAGCAGCACCGCACCCATCACGGCCGGCAGACCGGGGAAAACCACGGGACGGGTGGTCATCAGCTCCTGCAGCTTGGCGAAGGTGATGGCGGAGCCGGCGAAGGAAACCGCCCCGACCAGCAGCGTGAAGACGACGGCAAGGCGCGTCCAGCCGTCGTCGGCGTGGGGCAATTCGAGCAGCGCCACCAACGCGGCCGCACCGCCGCCCACACCGTTGAAGAGCGCCACCAGCTGCGGCATCTGGGTCATCTGGACGCGGCGGGCGACCGGAGCTGCCACGCCGGATCCCACGGCGATGGCGCCCACGATCCACGGGATATTGTCCAGCCGGACGGAAAGGAAGACCGTCACGACGGCGACCAGCGCACCAAAGGCACCGATGAGGTTGCCGCGGCGTGCCGTGCGCGGCGAATTCAGGCCTTTAAGGGCGAGGATGAAAAACACGGCCGCCACGAGGTAGAGCAGCGACGTCAGCGTGGGGTCAAGGAGTGTCATTTAACGCTCTCCTTGCCCTCGCGGGACTGGTCTTCGCGGGATGTTCCTGGCTGTTTTCCCGACTTGCCCGAGCGCCCCCGGAACATTTCCAGCATCCGGTCCGTCACTACGAAACCGCCCACGAGGTTCGCGGTGGCGAGAACGACCGCGAGGAGTGCGACGGCGAGCACCCACGGGTGTGCTGCCTGGCCCGCAACAATGATGGCGCCCACCAGGATGATGCCGTGGATGGCGTTGGCGCCGGACATCAGCGGGGTGTGCAGGGTGCTGGAGACTTTGGAAACCACTTCGAAGCCCACGAAGACCGCCAGCACGGTGATCGTCAGCAGGCTGATGCCGTCCATCAGACCACCCCCTCGTTCTCGGACGCCTTCTCGTTTTCCGCCGCGAGGGCCGCGAGCGCCTCCGCCGTGGGCGGATGCCGCACCACGCCGTCGTGCGTCAGGCACGCGCCGGCAATCACGTCGTCGTCGAAATCCGGCGCCACTGTGCCGCCCCGGGTCATCAGGGCCAGCAGGTTGGCCACATTCTTTGCGTACAGCCGGGAGGCGTCAGTGGGCATGGCGGACGGCGCGTCCTTCAGGCCGACGACGGTGACGGCGCCCCGGCCGTCGGCGGTCGGGAACTGGACGTCCCGTCCCGGCAGGGACCCCTCCACGTTGCCGCCGGACTCCGCGGCGAGGTCGACGACGACCGACCCTGGGCGCATTGCCTCCACCATGTCCCGGGTCACCAGGAGGGGTGCGCGCCGTCCGGGGACGGCCGCCGTCGTGATCAGCACATCCGCTTCGGCGACGTGCGGGGCCAGCAGCCGGCGCTGCAGGACACCGCGGTCGGCGCTGAGCTCGCGTGCGTAACCGCCCGACGCCTCCGCCGTCTCGAGGTCCAGTTTGATGAACGTGCCGCCCATCGAAGTGACTTCTTCCGCGGAGGAGGGACGGATGTCGTTGGCCGAAACACGCGCGCCGAGCCTCTTCGCAGTGCCGATGGCCTGCAGCCCGGCCACGCCGACGCCGAGCACCAGCACCCGCGCAGGCGGGACGGTTCCGGCGGCAGTCATATAGAGGGGAAAGAAGCGGGGCAGCCGGATGGCCGCCTCCAGCACACAGCGGTAGCCGGCCACAAGCGCCTGCGAGGACAAGGCGTCCATGGACTGGGCGCGGGAGATCCGCGGGACGAGCTCCAGGGCGAACGAAGTGACGCCTCCGTCGGCGAGTTCCCTCACGGTGGCGAGTTCGGACGACGGCGACGCCAGTCCCACAGTGACTGCCCCCCGGCGCAAAGCTGCCGCCGTCGGAAGCTCAAGCGGACGGACATGGGCGTACACATCGAGTTCCCCGAGGTCCAGATCCTGAACCACAAGGGCGCCGGCCTGCAGGTAGTCGTCGTCACCGTGCCCCGCGAAGACCCCCGCCCGGGACTCGACCAGCACCTCCAGCCCCAATCCGGCCAGCTGTTTCACGGTCTCCGGCGTCGCGGCGACCCGCCGTTCGCCTTCCCTGCGCTCCCGCGCGATGCCCAGCTTCACCCGCCACTTCCTTCCAACGGGTGCAGCGGCGCTTCCGCTCCCTGGGTCCCCGCCCGGGGCAGAATTCACGGAGCGGCGCTGCTGCACGTAGTTGGCTAGAGTCTATGGCCCCGGGAGGCCGGGCGGTACATCATTCACATTTCAGGCTAATCACAGACGCCACGGGCGATATGCCGTTCAAACGACGGGAATGAAAGTACCGTTGGTTTGGCAGCGTGAATGACCGCTCGGTACCCTAGAGGTTGCCCCGGGGGAAGGGCAGCATCCCTGAGAGGTAAACGTGACCACCACATCTGTCCGCGCTGAACCGCGGGAACCACACAGTATCGTCCCGGCCCGCCAGAAGACCTCCTTCCGACCGGAAATTCAGGGTCTGAGGTCCCTGGCAGTGTTGATGGTGGTGGCCTACCACGTGTGGCTCGGCCGGGTTTCCGGCGGTGTCGATGTCTTCCTGATGATTTCCGCGTTCCTGATGACCTTGCAGTTCACGAACAAGTTTGACCGGAAGCGGCCGGCTGATCTGCTCCGGCACTGGCTCCATCTGTTCCGTCGCCTTCTTCCGGCATCAGCGCTGGTCATCTCCGCCACTCTGCTGGCAACGTTCCTGTTCGTTCCGAAGACCCGGTGGCTGGGCATCATCGAGCAGGGCTGGTCCTCTCTCCTGTATTTCCAGAACTGGCTGCTGAAGGCACAGGCGGTGGACTACTACGCGGAGGACCATAGCCTGGCCAGCCCGTTCCAGCACTTCTGGTCACTGTCCATTCAGGGCCAGATCTTCATTTTGTGGCCCCTGATCTTTGTCATTGCCGCAGTCATCGCCCGGGCGGCCACCCTGAACTACCGGGGACTGCTGCTCTACATATTTGCGGCCGTGTTCGCCGTGTCGTTGGGCTTTTCGATCTACTACACGAGCTCGAACCAGGCCGAGGCCTACTTCGACACTGGAGCCCGGCTTTGGGAATTCGCGCTCGGCTCCATCGTGGCGCTGGTGCTGCCGGGCCTGGATCTTTCCCGGCGGGCCCGGGTTCTGCTGGGTTGGATCGGTGTCCTGGCCATGCTTAGCTGCGGCTTGCTTCTACAGGTGCAGACGGCGTTTCCAGGCTTTGTCGCGCTGTGGCCCACGCTGGCAGCGGCTGCCGTTATCGTCGCCGGCCAGACCGGAAGCCGCTTCGGGGCAGACCGGCTCCTGAGCTCGCGGCTGCTGGTGGGGCTGGGCGAGAACTCGTTTGCCTTGTACCTGTGGCACTGGCCGGTGTTGGTGATCTATTTGATCTGGTCAGGCAAGGATCAAGCCGGATGGTTGTCCGGCAGCGCGGTCGTGGCCGTGTCCCTAATTCTCGCCCTGCTGACCACCCGTCTCGTGGAGAAGCCGTGGCGTGCGTGGAGGTGGCCGGAGGTCAGGCGGCGGCGCGCGGTCATCGCGGTCGTGGCGGCCGCCGCTGTAGCCGTGGTCCCGCTCAGCGGCTGGACGTATGTGCTGGACGAGGAAAACCGCGCGGTTCTTCGCGAGGCCCAACGGAATAATCCGGGATCCAAGGCGCTCCTCCCGGGCCATGTCGACAAAGCCGACAAGGACGCAGCAATCCTCCCGACTGCCGACCGGTTACCAAAGGACTGGGCCGCCCTGGACAAGCCATGTGAAGGTGATCTGGCCCCCGGCCCCGGACTCCTCGAGAAGGCCTGCGCCCAGACTTCCGGACCGGAGAAACCGGCTAAAAGAATTCTGATTGTCGGTAATTCACATGCCGAACAGTGGATGGCGCCACTGGAGCCCATTGCCAAGAAACATAACTGGATGCTCATCTCCATCCTTAAGGGTGGCTGCGTGTATGCTCCTCCCGGTGTGGGCCTGGAACCCTACTGCGACGCGTTTAACAGTGAAGTGGAACAGTACATAAAGCAGCACAAGCCCGACGCCATTTTCACGGTGGCGACCGCGGCAAGCACCGCCTCACCTGCGGAGCGGCTGAACCCGGGCTTTGAACAAGTGGCCCGCAGCCTCACGGCCGAGGGCATCGACGTGGTGGGAATCCGCGACAATCCCCGATTCGCGCTCAACATGGCCGAATGTGCTGTCTCCAAGGGCCCCGAGGATCCGGCGTGCAACCCGCCCAGGAAGTCCGTCCTGCCGGAGACGCCTGCTTTCAGCCCGCTGGCGGGGACGATCAGTGGGCTGTCCCTGCTCGACATGTCCGACAGCCTCTGCACCGCGACCACCTGCCCGGCACAGATTGGCAACATGTACGTGTACCTGGACGGACACCACTTGAGCGCAACCTACGCGGAGACAATGGCGGACGTTCTTGAGCAGCGGCTGCTGGAGGCCACGGGCTGGTCGGCACGGTAGCGCCAAAAGGGTCCGCGCGTTCCGCTGCCCACAAATGGGGGCGGGCTGCTACCGGCCGGCGGAGAAGTCGGCCGAGATTTTTTCAGCCGTCGCCACTATTTCCTTGCCGACCGAATCCAGGTACGCCTCGGGGTCCGGCTTGGCTGCCACGGACTGGGCCTGCAGCGAAACATTGACGGCAGCCACCACCTTCGTGCCGTGATAGACGGGCGCGGCGACGGACATGAGCCCCAGTTCGAGCTCCTGGTCCAGCAGACACCAGCCCTGGGCCCGGACCGTATCGAGGACGGCCAGAAGTTCCTTCACGGTGCCGATCCCCCGGGGCGTGAGCGGCTTGATCTCCGCCGCGGCCAGGTATTGCTTGAGCTGCTCCGGCGGGAGGCCTGCGAGAAGCACCCTGCCCATCGAGGTGGCGTAGGCGGGGAACCTCGTGCCCACCGTGATGCCGATGGTCATGATCCGGCGGGTCGTGACCCGTGCGATGTAGGCGATGTCGGTCCCGTCCAATACGGCCGCCGACGTGGACTCACCGAGCTTCAGGGAAAGCTCCTCGAGGTGCGGCTGCGCCAACTGCGGAAGGGACAGGCCCGACAGGTAGGCGTAGCCGAGCTGCAGCACCTGGGCCGTCAGCGCGAAGGTCTTCCCGTCGGTGCGGACGTAGCCGAGCTCCACGAGAGTGTGCAGGAAACGGCGTGCAGTCGCCCGGGTCAGATCGGTGCGGGCGGCCACCTCGGTCAGGGTCATTTCGGAGTGGTCGCTGTCGAATGCCCGGATCACGGCAAGCCCACGTGCCAGCGACTGCACGTACTGGTCACTCGCGGCCGGTGCCGCCCCGGCCTTCGGCGTGCGGTTTGCCCCCGGCGCGGTCCCTGCTGCTGCGTCGCTCATGGTTACCAATCCTATTGGCGCGAACGAACACTTAAGCCGCACCCCCCATGCGCGAACTGGCAGGTGATGCCCGCAAAACGCGGATTTGAAGGCATCTGCTGCCAGTTCGCGCGGGAGGGGGAGACGGGTGGTGTGGTTAGCGGTCGACGGCGGGGGCTGGGGTGAGGGGGACGGGCACGAGGGCCTGCAGCTCTTCGAGCGTGCAGCCGAAGGTTTCGCGGACCAGCACGCCGTCGGGGCCCGTCAGGAAGACGGCTTTGTCCGTGTAGACGCGCGTCACGCAGCCCACGCCGGTGAGCGGGTAGGTGCATGCTTCGACGATCTTGGAGGCACCGTCGCGGGTGAGCAGGGTCATCATCACGAAGACGTCCTTGGCCCCGGTGGCCAGGTCCATTGCCCCGCCCACGGCGGGGATGGCGTCCGGGGCGCCGGTGTGCCAGTTGGCGAGGTCGCCGGTGGCGGAGACCTGGAAGGCGCCCAGCACGCAGATGTCCAGGTGCCCGCCGCGCATGATGGCGAACGAGTCGGCGTGGTGGAAGTAGGACGCGCCCGGCAGCTCGGTGACGGGGATCTTGCCGGCGTTGATGAGGTCGCCGTCGATCTGGTCCCCTTCAGCGACCGGGCCCATGCCCAGCATGCCGTTCTCGGTGTGGAGCGTGATGTTCTGCTCGGGCTCGAGGTAGTTCGACACCAGGGTGGGCTGGCCGATGCCGAGGTTCACGAAGGAGCCAGGGGCGATGTCGCGGGCCACCAGCCGGGCGAGGTCGTCCCGGCCCAGCGGAGTGTCGGACGTCTGGATGGACGTTTCTACAAGGCTCATGTCAGGCCACCTTCACAATGCTGTTGACGTAAATCCCCGGGGTCACGACGTTCTCCGGGTCCAAGAAACCCGTGGGCACGATTTCGGACACCTGGGCGATGGTGTGCTTGGCCGCGGCGGCCATGATGGGGCCGAAGTTCCGGGCGGTCTTGCGGTACACCAGGTTCCCCACGCCGTCGGCCTTGAGCGCCTTGATCAGCGCGACATCGGCATGGATGGGGGTCTCGAAGACCTGGCCGCGGCCGTCGATGATCCGGGTTTCCTTGCCCTGGGCGAGCATGGTGCCGTAACCGGTGGGGGTGAAGAACCCGCCGATGCCTGCCCCGGCAGCACGGATGCGTTCGGCCAGGTTGCCCTGCGGCACGAGTTCCAGCTCGATCTGCCCGGCCTTGTACTTGGCGTCAAAGTGCCAGGAATCGGACTGCCGCGGGAAGGAACAGATCATCTTGCGGACCCGGCCCTCTTTGATGAGCAGGGCCAGGCCCTGGTCGCCCTGGCCGGCGTTGTTGTTCACCACGGTCAGGTCGGTGGCGCCGCTGTCCAGCAGCGCGTCGATCAGTTCGAACGGCTGCCCGGCGTTGCCGAACCCGCCGATCATCACGGTGGAGCCGTCCTTGACGGCCGCGACGGCCTCGTTGACCGTATCTACGAAGTTCAGCATGGCTTAGCCCTTTCCTGTGCTGTTTCCGGAGGAAGCGGTCACGTTTTCGAGCACCACGGCCAGGCCCTGCCCGACGCCGATGCAGATCCCCGCGACGCCCCAGCGTTCACCGGAGGCCTGCAGGCTGCGGGCCAGCGTGCCCAGGATCCTGGTCCCGGACGCGCCCAGCGGGTGGCCCATGGCGATCGCGCCGCCGTGCCGGTTCACGATCGAGGAGTCGATGCCCCAGGCATTGATGCACGCCAGGGACTGGGCGGCAAACGCTTCGTTAAGTTCGACGGCGCCCACCTGGTCCCAGCCGATGCCCGCCTTCGCGAGGGCCTTGTTCGCAGCCTCCACCGGGGCGTAGCCGAAGTACTGGGGGTCGTTGGCGTGCGCGCCGCGGCCGGCGATCCGGGCCAGCGGCTCCAGGCCCAGGATCGAAGAAGCGTTCTCGGATCCGATCCAGGCCGCGGACGCGCCGTCGGACAGCGGGGACGCGTTGCCTGCGGTGACGGTGCCGCCCTCAGGCCCGCCGTTCTCGGTCCGGAACACGGTCTTCAGCCCGGCGAGCTTTTCGGCCGAGGAACCGGCGCGGATGCCTTCGTCACGCACGAGGTCCGTGCCAGGAACCGGTGCCACGAGGTTGTCATAGAACCCCTCATCCCACGCCGCCGCAGACAGGTTGTGCGAGGCCGCGGCGAACTCATCCTGCTGCGCCCGGGTCACGCCGTACTTCTCGCGCAGCCGTTCGGTGGCCTCACCCAGGGAGATGGTCCACTCCTTGGGCATCGCCTTGTTCACCAGGCGCCAGCCCAGCGTGGTGGAGGCCAGGGTCATGTCCCCGGCCGGGTAGGGCTTCTCCGTCTTGGGCAGCACCCATGGGGCACGGGACATCGACTCGGCCCCGCCCACCAGCATCAGCTCGGCGTCGCCGGCGTTGATCTGCCGGGACGCGATGATCGCCGCGTCCAGGGACGAGCCGCAGAGCCGGTTGACGGTGGTGCCCGGGATCGACACCGGCAGCCCTGCCAGCAACGTTCCCATCCGGGCGATGTTCCGGTTCTCCTCGCCCGCACCGTTGGCGTTCCCGAACACCACCTCATCGATCCGCTCCGGATCCAAACCGGGAGCACGCCTCACCGATTCCTTAATCACATGCGCGGCGAGATCATCGGGGCGGACTCCAGCGAGGCCGGAGCCGAACTTTCCAAAAGGAGTGCGCACGGCGTCGTACACAAAAGCCTGGTTCATGAATTGCTGTCCATTTCGGTGTTGTCCATTTCAGCGCGATCCAATTGCTGGAAGATCTGCTGCGCTGTCTTGAAGGCGGTGTTGGCGGAAGGAACTCCGCAGTAGATGGCGGTTTGCAGCAGGATTTCCTTGATTTCGTCCCTGCTCAAACCGTTCGTGATGGCGGCGCGGATGTGCATGGCCAGTTCTTCCCAGTGCCCGTGCGCCACCATGGCGGTGATGGTGACGGCGGAGCGCATCTGGCGCGGCAGGCCCGGACGGGTCCAGATGCCGCCCCACGCGATGCGGGTGATCATGTCCTGGAAGTCCTCGGTGAAGGAATCCATGGCGGCGTTGGCGCGGTCCACGTGCGTGTCGCCGAGCACTTCGCGCCGGACCACCATGCCGCCGTCGTAAATCTCCCGGCTGGTGGCATCCGGCTGCACAACACCGTGGCGGGCTGCGCCGGCTGCCGGGCTGCCGCTCATTTCGTTGCTCCGCGGGATTCGGTCCAGGACATGAGGCTCCGCATCAGCTCCGCCACATGGCCAGGCGCCTCAGCCGGAGCCAAGTGCGCCACGCCTTCCAGCGTGGCCGCGGAAGCGGTGCCCCCGCCGGCAGTGATTCCGGCCGCCACTTCTTCAGCGAACGACGGCGGTGCCACACCATCCAGGGCGCCAGCCACCACCTGCGTCGGAACAGTGATGCTGCCCAGCTGGTCCCGGACATCAAAGCCGGCGAGGGCCTCGCAGCAGAAGGCGTAGCTGAAGCGGTCGGCGTCGCGCAGGGCGTGCAGCAGCCTGCTGCTGAGTTCCGGTTCGCGGTCCATGAACCCGGGCGCGAACCAGCGCTCGGCAGAGCCCTGGATCATCACCGGAGTGCCCTGGCTGCGGACGGTCTCGGCGCGTTCCAGCCAGCCCTCGGGGGTGCCGAGCTTGGCGCCGGAGCACTGCACGGAGAGGCTCTTCAGCCGGTCCGCGTGCTTGATGCCCAGCTGCAGGCCGGTGGCCCCGCCCAGGGACACGCCGGCGTAGTGGAACTTCTCGCCGGGGGCAATCGAGTCGACAAGCTCGACGACGGCGTCCGCCAGGTCCGCGACGCTGAACGTCTCAGCGGCGGCTGGAGAGACGCCGTGCCCGGGAAGGTCCCAGGCTGCGACGTCGTACTCGTTGCCAAGGAGTGAACCGGTCTGGGCCCACAGCATCGAGGATGTGCCGAGCGACGGTCCGACAATCAGGAGCGGTTTGTCCCCCAGCGTTCGCTGGGGGGAAAGCAGCACTGCCTTCACTGCTGGTTTAGCCACGGGAATCTCCGTTTCCGTCTGTTTCGGTTGAAGTAGGCGCAAAGTCCGGGTAGGCGGCCAGGATCCGCCGCGAAATCTCCGCCGCCTGGCCGAGGTAGCTGGCAGGGTTGAGTAGTTCCTCCAACCGGGCGTCGGAGAGCCGGTCCGCCGGGACGGCCTCGCGGAGGAGCCGCCGGTAGGTGTCCGCCTGTTCCGCCGCAGGGGCCTGCAGGGTCCGGTCGACGACGGCCTGCAGCTGCTGCTTTCCGTCCACCCCGGATCCGTCCACGCCGGATCCTTCAGCGCCGGTTCCGCCAGCGGGAAGAAGCGGTGCCACCGCGGCGGACACGCCCTCACTCAGGAGCAGGGGCCCGGACAGGTCCAGGTTGCGGCGCATGCCCTCCGGGAAGACCTGCAGCCCTTCGGCCAGTTCGCGGACGTGGCCGGCGGCACCCAGGGCCAGGGCGAGCAGCTGGCGCAGAGCAGGCCATTCGCTGTGCCAGGCACCGTCGGGGCGTTCGTCGTTGAAGATGGCCGCGGCAAGGTGCAGCTGGGCGGCCAGGGCGGGGGCCTGGAGAGCGGCACTGCGGACCAGCACGGACAGCACCGGGTTCTGTTTCTGCGGCATGGCGGAGGAAACTCCGCGGCCAGGAGCCCGGGGCTCGGCCACTTCGGCCACCTCGGGTCGGCTCAGGAACAGCACGTCCGCGGCCATCTTGCCGGACGCGTCCACCACGGCAGCCAGCGCGTCCCCCAGCGAGGTGACGGCGAGCCGGTTGGTGTGCCACGGCGCCGGTGCGGCAGCGAGTCCCAGCTGGCCGGCAAGATCGTCCGACAAGCGGAACGGGTCCGTGGCCGAGCCGGAGGCCAGCACGGTGCCCGCGGCCAGCGTTCCGGCCGCGCCGCCGGTCTGCACCGGCAGGTTCAGTGCCTCGAGCCTGCGGGCCGCGGCGGCCAGCCCGGAGAACCACTGGGCTGCCTTGAGCCCGAACGTGAACGGCAGCGAATGCTGCGTCAGGCTCCTGCCCACGCACAGCGTCTCCGCATGCTGCTCTGCCAGGCGGGCGAGCGCCGCCGTCGTGCCTTTCACGTCCGCGAGCAGCGCCCCAACGGTGTTGCGGGCCACCAGCATGAGGGCCGTATCCAGCACGTCCTGGCTGGTGAGCGAGGTGTGGACGGCGCGCAGCGCACCAACACCCTCCGTGTCCACGGCCTTGACCTGGGCGCGGAGGTCCGCCAGCAACGGAATGACCGGGTTGCCGCCGCCCTGCGCCCGCCGGGCAATATCGGCAGGATCGTACCGGGAGGCGTCGGCCGCGTGGGCCACGACGGCGGCGGAGCCGGCGGGAGCGAGATCGTGCTTTTCCAGCACCGCGGCCCAGCCGGCCTCGACGGCCAGGATAGCCGCCAGGACGGCGCGGTCGCCTGTCAGCGCCGCCACGAGAGGCGACGCCGAGACGGGACTGAGCAGCCCGACGTCGCCATAGCCGGCGGCTGGCTGGAAGGTGGTCATTGTGCGGTGCCCCCGATTCCGGTTCCCTCGAAGTCGAGGAAGACGGTTTCGCCATCGCCCTGGAGGCGGATGTCGAAGGTGAGGCCGCCATCTGCGTCGCGGCGGGCAATCAGGGTCTTGCGGCGTTCGGGGTCCAGCGAGGACAGCAGCGGGTCAGCGGCCAGCGCTTCCTCGTTCTCCGGCAGGTAAATCCGTGTGAAGAGGCGGTTCATGAGGCCGCGGGCAAAGACGGCGACGGAGATAAACGCAGCCGCCCCTGGTGCCGTAGAGCCCGGATTCACGGTGGTGAAGGTGTACATCCCGGTGTTGCCGACGGCGCTGCGTCCCCAGCCGGTGAACGTGTAGCCGTCGCGGACCAGGGAGCCGGTCTTGCTGACGATGTTGCCCTCGGAGTCCGGCTGCCAGATTT
Source organism: Arthrobacter sp. GQ119 (assembly GCF_059759125.1). Classification (NCBI taxonomy): domain Bacteria; kingdom Bacillati; phylum Actinomycetota; class Actinomycetes; order Micrococcales; family Micrococcaceae; genus Arthrobacter; species Arthrobacter sp. GQ119. The sequence continues at coordinate 21,868 of NZ_JCAXEA010000007.1, forward strand.
CCAGGATGGCGTCCGGGATGGGGTGCCCGGCGCCGTCGTACACGGTGCCCTGCAGGCGGATGGAGCCCGGGGAGCCCGGCGCCAGCAGTTCGCGGTCCTTCTCGTAGGGCAGCGCATAGCCGTAGAACGGGCCCACGGTCTGTGCGGGAGTTGCGGTGAGTTTACTCATGGTCGTCGCCTTCCGCGCCCAGTGCCTCGTTTTCGGTCCAGGTCCGCTTGGAGCCCGTCAGGACGATGTCCCAGTTGTAGCCGAGCGCCCATTCGGGCTGGGTCAGGTCGTGGTCGTAAGTGGCCACGAGGCGGTCGCGGGCATCCTGGTCCACGATCGACTGGTAAATCGGGTCCAGCGGGAAGAGCTGGTCGCCCGGGAAGTACATCTGCGTGACGATCCGCTGGGTGAACTCCGTGCCGAACAGCGAGAAGTGGATATGCGCGGGCCGCCAGGCGTTGAGGTGGTTTTTCCACGGGTAGGCGCCGGGCTTGATCGTGGTGAAGCGGTAGGAGCCGTCCGGGCCGGTGATGCAGCGGCCCACCCCGGTGAAGTTGGGGTCCAGCGGTGCAGGGTGCTGGTCGCGCTTGTGGATGTAGCGGCCGGAAGAGTTGGCCTGCCAAATTTCCACCAGCTGGCCAGCCACGGGACGGCCGTCGCCGTCCAGCACACGGCCCGCGACGATGATGCGTTCGCCCTGCGGCTCGCCGTTGTGCTGAATGGTCAGGTCCGACTCCAGGGCGTGCACGTCCTGGTGGCCGAACGCCGGGGAATGCAGCTCGATGGTCTCCGGGTCCGCATGGTGCAGGCTCTTTGTGGGGTGGCGCAGGATGCTGCTGCGGTAGGGCGCAAAGTCCAGCCGCGGCTGGGTTTCCTTCGGCGCACCGTTTTTCAGGGCCTCGGCGTAGGCCTCTCCGAGCGCCTTGATCTCGGCGCTGAGGTCCTGCTGGGTTTCGACGCGGGGCGCCGGAGCCGGAGCAGGGACGGCCGGCTTGTGCAGATCGGTCACTGCGTCGGCGGGTTCCTCGGTGAGCACGTCAGCGTTGTACGTCTCAAGATTCACGTCTTCAGGCACAGCAGCCTCCTTTCAATGGGTGGCGGAACGGGTTGAACCGGTCAGTTGGTGCAGGTGGTCGTACTGGACGGCATGGCGCACCGGGGCGTTAGGTGCCCCATATCCGTCATAGCTGCCGCGGCGTTCGACCATTTCGAAGAACACGCTGCCCACCGTGGCGGTGTAGAAGTGCAGGAACTCACCGTCCCCATCACGGTCGTAAAGCAGGTTCAGGTCCCGGAGTGTGTCCAGGAATCCGGGATCGAGGTCGAAGCGGGCGTCCAGGTCCTCGTAGTAATTCGGCGGGATCTGCAGGAAGTCCAGGCCGCTCTCGCGGGCGGCACGGGCCGTGGCCACCAGGTCATCCACGGCGAACGCGATGTGCTCCTGGTAGGTCTTGTGCCGGGTCCCGTCCTGCTGGATGAGCGGGGCAAGGTTCAGCACGAGCCGCACCGCCCGGTCCGAGGTCTGCATGACCTGTGAGCGGACCAGCCCGCTGGGGCTCGCCACTTCCGCGTATGGCTGCGGTTCCAGGGCGAGGGCGCTGGTGTAGAAGAGGACGGCCTCGTCGAAGTGCTGCCAGGGCTGGGCCAGGTTGATGTGGTCGATCACAGCGCCCGGCCCTCCGGATGCGGCCTCCATTGCTTCCCCGAATTCACTGAGCTTCCCAAATGCACACGGCTTCCCGAATTCACTGGTCCAGGCGGCGGTGCCATTCGGGCTGCCCTGACACAGGAAGATCTCCGTGGAATCCGGCGCGACGAAGCCCTGGAACACCTCCTCGTTGGCCTGGCTCTTGCGCGGCACCACCGGAGCCTTGAGCTGCTGGGCGCGGGCCGACGCAATCACGGGCGAATCGACGTCGAACCCCACCGCTGCAATGGCCGGCGCAGCGGAGCCCGCCGGGGCCTGTTCGTTGATGATCACCCGGGCCTGGCCCATGGTCCACAACTGCACGTCCTTGGTGCGGTGCCGGCCCTTGAACTCGAAGCCAAGCTGGCCCAGCACGGTTTCCAGGGCTTCGGTGTCCGCTGCCTTGACCTCGGCGAAGTTGAAGCCTGCCGGTTCGGCCACCTGCGGAAGCGTTGCCAGTTCCATGGGATAACGACGGCGGGCAGGGGCCGAAGGACCACCAGCAACAGTGCCCGCGGCGCCGTTGGCGGCGTGGGCACCGTGCGGCGCCGAGGCAGTATTCGCCTCGAGCCATTTGGCGCTCTGTTCCTCCAGCCAGATCAGCGAGCGCATGGCGTCCACGGCGGTGCGTTCGACGTCGGACTGGCGGAAGACGTCGTTGAAAACCTCAAGGGAGACCGGCCCGGAGTATCCGGCTCGGACCACGTGGCCCATGAACTTGGCGAGCGCAAACTGGCCCTCGCCCGGGAACACGCGGTAGTGGCGGCTCCAGGACAGCACGTCCATGGAGAGCTTGGGGGCGTCCGCCACCTGGACGAAGAAGATTTTGTCCGGGTTGATGTCCTCGATGGCGGCTGTGTCCCAGTCACGGGACAGGATGTGGAAGGAGTCCAGGCAGGTGCCGAGGTTGGGGTGGTCCACCATGTCCACGAGGCGGTGCGCGTGCTCGTAGTCGTTGACGTACTTGCCCCAGGCGAGTGCCTCGTACGCCACCCTGACGCCGTGCTCGCCCGCCAGGTCCGCGAGCGCGGCGAGCTGTTCGGCGCGGAGCCCGTCGTCGTCGATGGTTGCGGTGGCGACGTTGGAACAGACCAGCACGGTGTCCATGCCCAGCCGGGACATCAGCCTGAACTTGGCGCCGGCGCGGCGCAGGTTGGCGGCCAGCAGGTCCCCGGGAACGCTGTCAAAGTCGCGGAACGGCTGGTACAGGTCGAGGGTGAGGCCCAGGTCGGCGGCCATCGCGCGGACGTCCTCCGGGTTCAACGGGGATGTCACGAGATCCTGCTCGAAGATTTCAATGCCATCGAAACCCGCAATGGCGCAGGCCTGCATCTTTTCCTTGAGGGTGCCGGACAGGCAGACGGTGGCGATGCCGGTGCGCATCAGACAGCCACCTCTTCCGCGGCAATGAGCTCCAGGAAATGGGCCCGCATGCGTTCGGCGTCGGCTTCGAGGCCCGTGAAGATCCGGAACGCGTCGGCGGCCTGGCCCACCGCCATGCGTCCTCCATCGAGCACGTCGCAGCCTTTGCCGCGGGCCTCGCGGACCAGTTCAGTTTCGATGGGCCGGTAGACGATGTCTGCCACCCAGTGGCGCGGTTCCACGAGTGCAACGTCCAGCGGGGTGCCGGGGTGGGCGGCCATGCCCACGGGCGTGCAGTGCACCAGGCCGTCGGCCCGGGGCATGAGCTGCGGCAGCGCCGCCGTCGTATGCCCCGCGATGGCCCGGTCCGGGAAGAATGCGGACAGTTCGGCGGCCCGTTCGGCGCTCCGCGCCCGGTCCATGTCCACGAGGTCCAGCGTCTGGACGCCGGCAGTGAGAAGGGCGTAGGCGACGGCGGAGCCGGCACCACCGGCTCCCAGCTGGACCACGCGGTCCAGTTTGGCGTGCGGAAGGCCGGTGGCGAGGGCGGCGGCAAAGCCGGAGAAGTCGGTGTTGTGGCCGATGAAGCGTCCGTCCTGGATGACCACGGTGTTTACGGCGCCCAGCTTTTCCGCGTCGGGGGTGATCTCGTCCAGGTGCTTCAAAACCAGCTGCTTGCACGGATGCGTGATGTTCAGGCCGTTGAAGCCCATGCGGGAGGCGCTCTGCAGCAGGTCGCCGATGGATGTGGCGGGCAGGTCCAGCTCCAGGAGATCAATGGGGCGGTACAGGTAGCGCAGCCCCTGGACGTCGCCTTCGCGTTCATGCATGTGGGGTGAGAGGGACGGCACCACGCCATCACCGACCAGTCCCACGAGGTAGGACTCAGTTCGATTGCTCATGCGTGCGGCTCCTTTGACAACGGCACACGGCCTGCATGGACGCGGGACGCGCCGGCCGACCGGGTGATAGGGATTACGGTACAGCAAAAGTTCATATGATGCACTCTTGTTCTAGATACGAACATCGGGCGGGACATCAGCGCTGGGGCAACCTGGCGGCCAGCTCCGCCGCGGCGTCCTGCAGCAGCGGAACGAGCGCCACCAGCGCCTCCAGGCTGAGGCGGAACACCGGAACAGCAGTGGCCAGCGAGGCGAAGGCAACACCCTGGGAATTGAAGACCGGCACGGCCACGGCGCGCATGCCGAGCTCGTTTTCCTCGTCCATGACCGCGTATCCCTGGCGCCGGACCTTGTCGATTTCGGCCCGGAATTCGGCACGGCCGGTGATCGAGGCAGCCGTCAGCGGCTCCAGCGGAAGCTCCTCCAGAAGCCGCTCCCGCTCGGAGTCCTCGGCGAAGGCGACCAGCGCCTTGCCCACGGAGGTGGTGTGGAGGGCGCCGAGATGGCCGGGGTCGCTGGTGACGCGGAAGGTCTGCGGGCCGTCCACCTTGTTCACGGTGAGGTGGTGGAAGCCGTCCCGGACGGACAGGATCGTGGCCTCCCGCGTCTCCTCCGTCACGCGGCGCAGGATAGGCAGCGCGGTCCCGGCAAACCCGTGGTGGTTGGAGACCCGCTGGCCGAGCTGGAAAATCCGCAAGCCGAGGTGGTAGCGCCGGCCGTCCGGCTCATAGTCAACGAAGCCGTCGCGGGTCAGCGATCCCAGGAGCCGGTAGGTGGTGCTGAAGGGAAGTTCCGCCCGGCGGGAAAGCTCGGAGGCGCTGGCGCCCCGCGGCTCGTCGCCCAGCAGGACCAGCAGCCCCAGGGCCTTGCCCACCATGTCGGTCCGGGAATCGTCCTTCGTGGATTTTGCCGCCTTTCCCTGCAGGTCCGGCCCTTCAGCCGATGCTTCTTGCGGGGACTGGATTCCGGAGTCGTTGCCTGTGGCTTCTTTCACACTCATACCTCGATGTTGCCACAATGTGAGAGCGATTTCTAGATCGTGAATAACTTTCTTGACAGGTGACTGCGCTCACAGCCATAGTTGCTGTATCGCACAAGTAGCTTCCACCATGTGGCTACCAGTCCGGGTCTTTAAGGACCTCCAGCCACCCTTCGCCAACCATGGACGGCGGCTGCGACCTTCCCGATACATCTGCGACAATGTCGTCACACTGAAGGAACTCCATGAGCCAGATACTCCCGTCCACCACGCCGGAAGCTGTTGCCCCGGCCGGGACCCCAAAGAAAGCTGCCCTTGCCAGCTTCCTCGGCAGCGCAGTCGAGTACTACGACTTCTTCATCTTCGGCTCCGCAGCCGCCCTGATCTTCCCCACGGTCTTCTTCCCGAATGCTGACGCCAATGCCGCGATCATGTCCTTCGCCACCTTCGGCTTCGCTTACGTGGCACGCCCGGTCGGCGCCGTCGTGCTGGGCCACTTCGGTGACCGCGTGGGCCGGCAGAAGGTCCTGATGTTCACACTGCTGCTCATGGGTGCCTCCACCTTCCTGATCGGCTGCCTTCCTGACTTCAACACTGTCGGCTGGTGGGCCCCGGCCCTGCTGGTGCTTGCCCGCCTCTGCCAGGGACTGTCCGCTGCCGGCGAGCAGGCCGGAGCTTCCTCAATGACGCTCGAGCACGCTCCGGACAACCGCCGTTCCTTCTTTACCTCCTGGACCCTCACCGGCACCCAGGGAGGGCAGATCCTCGCCGCCCTCGTCTTCATCCCGGTCCTCGCACTGCCCGACGAGATCAAGTACGGCATCGGCTGGCGCATTCCGTTCTGGCTTAGCGCTGTAGTGGTCGTCGTTGCCTTCTTCATCCGGCGCACCCTGCACGAGCCCCCGGCCTTCGAGGAAGCGCAGAAGTCGGCCCAGATCGCCAAGCTTCCCGTTGCCGACCTGCTGAAGACCCACTGGCGCGACGTCCTTCGCGTCATCTGCTGCGCCTTCATCGCTGCCGTCTCCACCGTGTTCGGCACGCTGGCCATCAGCTACGCCAAGACCGTCGCCGGCGTGGACGGCACCACCACCCTGTGGCTTGTTGTCGGCGCCAACCTCGTGGCCCTGGGCACGCAGCCGCTGTTCGGCAGGCTCGCCGACAAGATCGGCCGCAAGCCCGTCTTCATCTACGGTGCACTCTCCAGCGCCGTCCTCACCCCGGTCTTCCTGATCAGCCTCGAGTCGGGCAGCGTCCCGCTGATGTTCCTGGCGGCCATCGGCTTCTTCTCCTGCGGCTACGCGGCCTCGAACGCTGTCTGGCCGTCCTTCTACGCCGAGATGTTCAGCACCAAGGTCCGGTTCTCCGGCCTGGCCATCGGTACCCAGCTGGGCTTCCTGATGGCAGGCTTCGCACCGGCGATCGTGGCGGCCATGGGCGGCATCAGGCCCGGAGGCTGGGTCCAGATCAGCATCTTCACCGCAGTGATCTGCGCGGTTGCGGCCATCTCCGCCATGACAGCCAAGGAAACCTTCAGGGTTCCCACTCAGCAGCTCGGCCTCAAGTAACCCGACCGGCGCAGGTGCGTCCCGCCGTCGTGACCCCGTTTGCCTGCCACAAGCCCCACGACACGGCGAGTCCCCCGCCTAATCGGCCGGCTTAGCTTCAAAGAAGGTCACGACGGCGGCCCTGCCAGCACCTCTGCCAGATCGAACTTCACCGGCTCCTCCAGCTGCTCATACGTGCACGACTCCGGTTCGCGGTCCGGGCGCCAGCGGACAAACTGCGCCGTGTGCCGGAACCGCTCGCCCTCCATGTGGTCGTACTTCACTTCCAGCACCCGTTCCGGGCGCAGTGGAGTGAAGGACAGGTCCTTTCCCGCGCTCCAGCGGCTGCCCTCGGCGTTACGCGGCGTGCGGGTCCCTTCCTCCTGCTTGGCCCAAGCCCACGGGTGGTGGTCGAAGTCCGTGACCAGCGGCTGCAGCTCCTCGAAAAGCTCCTTCCGCCGCTGCATGGGCAAGGCGCCCACCACCCCTACGCTGGCCAGTTCGCCGTCGGGCCTGTACAGGCCCAGCAGCAGGGATCCGATGGCAGCCGGGCCGCTCTTGTGCAGCCGGTACCCGGCCAGGACGCAGTCTGCCGTGCGTTCATGCTTGACCTTGAACATGACCCGCTTGTCCGGCTGGTACACGCCGTTGAGGGGTTTGGCGATGATCCCGTCGAGGCCTGCGCCTTCAAACTGGTGGAACCATGTTCCGGCCAGCTCCCGGTCCTGCGTGGCGGCGGTCAGGTGCACCGGCGCGCTGGCGGCGGTGAAGACCTCCTCCAAGGCTGCGCGGCGCTCCACGAAGGGCCTGCCGCTGAAGTCCTCATCGCCCAGTGCCAGCAGATCAAAGGCCACGAACCTGGCGGGCGTCTGCTGGGACAACAGTTTCACGCGGCTCGCGGCCGGATGGATCCGCTGCTGCAGGGCATCGAAGTCGAGCCGGTCCCCGGAAGCGCCCACCAGCACGATCTCGCCATCGAGCACGCATTTTGGCGGCAGGTTCGCCTTCAGAGCCTCCACGAGCTCGGGGAAGTAGCGCGTCATGGGCTTTTCGTTGCGGCTGCCGATCTCCAGGTCGTCGCCGTCGCGGAAGATGATGGACCGGAACCCGTCCCACTTTGGCTCGTAGCTCATGGCCCCGTCCGGGATGGCGGCCACCGATTTGGCGAGCATCGGAGAAACGGGAGGCATGACCGGCAGCTGCATAGGGCCCATTCTTACCCCGGGGCCGCTCCCGCGCCACCCCCTCCGTGGCAACCGGCCGGTTGCCTATGGGGCAGCGAGCGGTGGCAAGGCCTACGCCGGATCAGCCGATGTCCACCCGGAGTTCCACGGGGACGGCACGCCTCACGGCATCGTCAACGGGGCAATGGGCCACGCCCCAGCTGATGATCGCGCGCAGTGTCTCCACGTCAACGCCGGCGGCAGCTGCCCGAACGGCAACCCCGGCGCTGATCGGCCCCGCGGGGATGTCTGCTGCAATCCCCAGGATGCCCCGATCGTCAGACTCGCTGTCCACCGTGACCTCCAGCCGGTCCAGGGTGATCCCCGATTCTGCTGCCCGCATCGCAATGAGCGTGGCCACGCAGGACGCGTAGGCCGCGCGTAAAAGCCAGCCCGGGGACGGAGCGGTCCCGCCGCCGCCCACGCCCGCGACCATGTCCGTCACGGTGGAGGCGCCGTCGACGCCGGTTATCTTTATCCGCAGGCCGTCTTCAACCACAGCCGTGGCAGCACTGTCCCGGTACCGCGCCTCTTCGGGGTTGGCGGTGAGATATTCGCGCGCAGCCCCTATGGCGGTGGCTATTTTGTCCTGTCCCATGGGTAGCGCCTCCGTTTGCTCCTCGCGCCGCCGTTCAGCGGACGGCCGTGTAATCGCATGTGCCCCTGCCGGATAGGTTAGAGCTGAATGGGGAGCGCGGCCAGAGGTGGCCCTCGACACTGGCAGCGGCCCCCGGTAGACATTAACGATGGCAGCCATCGGTTTTCACGCATCGCATGAACAGATCAGCCCGGGACAGCTCCTGAAGGATGTCCAGCACGCAGAGGAGGCCGGCTTCGACGCCGCCATGTGCTCGGACCACATCGAACCCTGGTCCGCGCGGCAGGGGCATTCCGGATTCGCCTGGTCCTGGCTGGGGGCGGCGCTGGCAACTACGAGGTTGCGGTTCGGAGTGGTCAACGCACCGGGCCAGCGCTACCACCCCGCCATCATCGCCCACGCCTCAGCCACCCTGGCCTCGATGTTCCCGGAGCGGTTCTGGGTGGCTCTGGGCAGCGGGGAGAACATGAACGAGCACATCACCGGGGACCCGTGGCCGCTGAAGGAGACCCGCCAGCAGCGCCTGGAAGAGTGTGTCAGCGTCATCCGTCGCCTGCACGCCGGCGAGGAGGTCACCCACCATGGGCTGGTCACGGTGGAGCAGGCGCGGATCTGGGATGTTCCGGAGCCCCCGCCGCAGCTCATCGCCCCGGCCGTCAGCGTGGAGACGGCCCGACGCTCCGCGGCATGGGCGGACGGGCTGGTCACCGTGAATCAGCCCCATGACAAGCTCCGCGAGATGCTCAGCGCGTACCTGGACCACGGCGGCCGGGGCAAAGCGATCCTGCAGGTCCACCTGTCCTGGGCCCCCACGGAGGAGGATGCCGTGGCCATTGCCGGCGACCAGTGGCGGTCCAATGTTTTCGCCCCGCCCATCCCCTGGGATTTGCCCACCGCCGCCCACTTCGACGGGGTCAGCGCAGAGGTGGGCGAGGAACAGCTCCGCAAATCGGTGAACATCTCCGCCAGCCTGGACCAGCACGCCGAGTGGCTCGGAGAATACGCGGACCTCGGCTTCGACGAGCTGTATCTCCACTTCGTGGGCCAGCAGCAGGCTCCGTTCATCGAGGCGTTCGCCGGCAAGGTGTTGCCACAGCTGAGGGAGGTGCGCGCCGCATGAAAATCGCAGCGACCTCGGACCTGTGGTGGAAGGACGCCGTCATTTACTGCCTCGACGTCGAGACCTTTTTCGACGACGACGGCGACGGCACCGGCGATTTCGCCGGACTCACCCAGCGTGTGGACTACCTCGCGGCGCTGGGGGTGAGCTGCATCTGGCTCATGCCGTTCTACCCGTCGCCCGACCGGGACGACGGCTACGACGTCACCGATTTCTTCAGCGTGGACAGCCGGCTGGGCACCATGGGCGATCTGGTGGAGTTCATCCGCACGGCAAAGGACCGCGGCATCCGGGTGATCGCGGACTTCGTGGTCAACCACACCTCGAACCAGCATCCGTGGTTCCTGGAAGCCCGGAAGTCCGTGGACAACCCGTACCGCGACTTCTATGTCTGGCGCAAGGACACCCCGCCGGATACCTCATCGGAAGTGGTGTTCCCGGGGGAACAGACGTCCATCTGGACCCAGGATGACGCCACCGGCGAGTGGTACCTGCACATGTTCAACGACCACCAGCCGGACCTTAACGTCACCAACCCCAAGGTCCGGAACGAGATCGCCAAGGCCATGGGCCTGTGGCTGGAGCTGGGCCTGGAGGGTTTCCGGCTCGACGCCGTGCCGTTCTTCCTGGAAACCCGCGGGCAGCCCAAAGATGAGGCCGCCAACATTGATCCGCACGATTACCTGTCCGCCCTGCGCAGTTTCCTCGGCCGGCGCAACGGCAGCGCGGTGCTGCTGGGCGAGGTGAACCTGCCGTACAAGGAGCAGCTGGAGTACTTCGGCGGGGCCGAGGGCAACGAGCTGAACATGCAGTTCGACTTCATGTCCATGCAGCACCTTTACCTTTCGCTGGCACGGAAGGATGCCCGGCCGCTGGCGGAGACGCTGAAGGCCCGGCCGCCGCTGAATCCGGACAACCAGTGGGCGATGTTTGTCCGCAACCATGACGAGCTGACCCTGGACAAGCTCAGTGACGGCGAGCGGGAGGAGGTCTTTGCCGCGTTCGGCCCGGAGAAGAACATGCAGGTATATGGTCGGGGCCTCCGGCGCAGGCTGCCGCCGATGCTGGGCGGCGACGCCGGCCGGATCCGGATGGTCTACTCGCTGATGTTCTCGCTGCCGGGCACGCCCGTGCTGTACTACGGCGAAGAAATCGGGATGGGTGAGGACCTGCGGCAGAAAAGCCGGGCTGCCGTCCGGACGCCCATGCAATGGACCAGCGAGAAGAACGGCGGGTTCTCGGATGCCAAGGCCTCCGACCTGATGGCTCCTGTGGTGCGGGGGGACTTCGGTCCGGACAACGTCAACGCGGCGGCTGCCAAGCGCGACCCCGAGTCACTGTGGAACTTCATGGCCACCCTCATCCAGCGCTACCGCGAATGCCCCGAACTGGGCTGGGGAGAGTTCGCCGTCATCGACCAGCCCGAGCCGGCAGTCTTCGCGCACACCTGCAGCTCGGCCGGGACCACCCTGGTGCTGCTGCACAACTTCAGCGAGGACACCGTAAAGGTCAGCGGGAACGTGGTGCCCAAGGATGGCCCGCCCAGGGCCTTCAAGAGCGCGTTCCTGATGGACCTGCTCGACGGCGGCAACGAAGACCTGGAGCCCGACGGCGGGTTCACCGTTGAACTGGGTCGCTACGGCTACCGCTGGTTCCGCGTGCACAGGCCGGGCGACAGGCCGGCTCCCTGACCGGCGTTACCGGCCCGGCATCACGCGCTCCGGCGGAAGACCTTCACTTCCCAAGGCCGCAGCCCGAGTCCGGGTGCGGGCGGATAGTTCCCCAGCACGAGCTCCGCGCCCTCCCAGGCGGCGAGGTCCACACGGGCGATGTCCACGTGCTGGTCGCTGCCCGAAAAGTTGCCCAGGACCAGCAGTTCGGCGTCCGGGAGTGAGCGCCGGAATGCGTAGACGTGCTCGTCATCGGGCAGGAGCATGGTGAAGTCACCGTAGGCCACCACGGGGTCCGTGTGGCGCAGCGCGATCACCTGGCGGTAGAAGCTGAAGACCGACGCGGGGTCGTCCACCTGCGCCGCGGCGTTGATGGTGTTGGCGTTGGGATTGACCGCGATCCACGGCGCGCCCGTGGTGAAGCCGCCGTGACGGCTCGCATCCCACTGCACGGGCGTCCGGGCGTTGTCCCGGTTCAGCGGAGCCAGTGCCGCGAGAACCTCCGCGTCGGTGTGGCCGAGGTGCGTGGTCGCCTCCCGGTGGTGGTTCAGGACCTCGATGTCGCGGTAGTCGCTGATGGCGCCGAATGCCATGTTCGTCATGCCCAGCTCTTCGCCCTGGTAGACGTACGGGGTGCCGCGGTGCAGGTGGAGGACGGCCGCCAGCATCTTGGCGGACTGATCGCGGTATTCTCCGTCGTCCCCAAAACGGGATACCGCCCTGGCCTGGTCGTGGTTGCCCCAGTAGAGGCTGTTCCAGCCACGCTCCCCCAGGGCTTCCTGCCATCGGCCCAGGGACTGCTTCAGGTCGGTGAGCCGGAGTTTCTTGGGGCGCCATTTGTTGCCGCCCTCCTGGTCCAGGGCCACGTGCTCGAACTGGAACACCATGTCCACTTCCCGGCGCCCCTGGTCGGTGAACAGCACGGCGTCATCCACCGTCACCCCCGGCATCTCACCCACGGTGAGCAGTTCCTTGTCGCGCCCGGCAAACACTTCCCGGTGCATCTCCTGCAGGAATTCATGGATGCGGGGACCGCAGATGTAGTGGGGCCCGCCGTCGCCGTAGAGCCTGCCCTCGGCGATGGGGCCGTCCGGCAGGGACTGGTCCTTGGAGATGAAGTTGATGACGTCCATCCGGAAGCCGTCCACGCCGCGGTCCAGCCACCAGTTCATCATGTCGTACACCGCTGCCCGCACGTCCGGGTTTTCCCAGTTGAGGTCCGGCTGCTTCCTCGAAAAAAGGTGGAGGTAGTACTCGCCGGTCGCGGCGTCATACTCCCAGGCAGGGCCGGAGAACGCTGACCCCCAGTTGTTGGGCTCTGCCCCTGCGGTGCCGGGCACTGCCGTTGGCTCAACGCCTTCCCGCGGCGGCCGCCACCAGTACCAGTCCCTTTTGGGGTTGTCCTTACTCGAGCGCGATTCCACGAACCAGGGGTGCTCGTCGGAGGTGTGGTTGACCACAAGATCCATGACCAGCTTCATGCCGCGGGCGTGCAGGCCCTCGAGCAGTTCATCCAGGGTGTCCAGGCCGCCGAAGACGGGGTCGATCTCGCGGTAGTCGCTGATGTCATAGCCGTTGTCATCCTGCGGGGAGCGGTACACCGGGGAAAGCCAGACGACGTCGACGCCGAGTTTCTGCAGGTAGTCCAGCTTGCCGATGATTCCTTTCAGATCCCCCACGCCGTCGCCGTCGGAGTCGGCGAAGCTGCGCGGATAGATCTGGTACACCACCGCGCTCTTGAACCATTCCCTGCCGGCCCGGTAGGCCGTTTCTGTCTCGGTCTCCTCGATGGTCATGGCTGGTTCCTCCCGGTCGCGTGACGGACTGCTGCCCACTGAAGAGTCTTGTTCGGGAAGATTGCCGGGTCAATCCCTGCCCATGGCAACGCCGGCACCCGCCCGAAGAGGCGGGTGCCGGCGCCGTTGAAGTGGGCTAGAAGAGCAGGAATGCGATGGGCGTCACCAGGATCAGCGTCAGCACCACGCGCTGGAACCAGATGATGACCAGCTTCCACACGGGAATGGGAATGTCAGTGGCCATGATGCACGGCACCAAGGCGGAAAAGAAGATGATCCCCGAGACAGAAACCACACCGATCACGAACTTCACCACTGGGGCTGCTTCCGCAGCCAGCAGGGCCGGCAGGAACATCTCGGCGATGCCCACCGCGCTGGCCTTTGCCACGAGCATTGGTTCCGGCAGTTGAAGCGCCCAGGTGATCGGGTAGAAAACGTACCCGAGCCAGTCAAAGACTGGAGTATACGTGGCGAGCACAAGTCCCAGCAGCCCGATCGAGAGAATGGAGGGCAGGATTGCCATGGCCATCAGCAGCCCGTCGCGGACGTTTGTCCAGATATTGACGCCGAGCGAAGGCGCCGACTCAACAGTTTCCCGTGCTTCGCGCCAAGCCACGTCCAGGCGCTTTCCCGTGACTTGTTCCTCCGGCTGCGGCGTCGCATCAGGGTGATACTCGTCGGGGATGCTGTTAAGAGGCCAGATCCGGACTGTAATGGCTGTGACCAGGAAGGTCACCAGGAACGTCATCCAGAAATAGGTAGTCCACTGACCCATCAGGTCCAGGGTCTTTGCCACGATGACCATGAATGTGGCGGATACCGTGGAGAAGCCGGTGGCGATGATGGCCGACTCCCTGGCCGTGTACTTGCCTTCTTTGTAGATCCGGTTGGTGATCAGAAGACCGAGGGAGTAGCTGCCGACGAAGGAGGCCACGGCGTCGATCGCCGAGCGGCCGGGAGTCCTCCAGATGGGACGCATGACCCGTTGCACCATAACGCCGATAAATTCCAGGAGGCCATAGTTGACCAGCAGGGCGAGGAAGACGGCGCCGATGGGGACAAGGAGTCCGACCGGGATGACGAGCTTGTCGAACAGGAACGGGCCCATGTCAGGTTTGAAGAGCCAGGCGGGGCCGATCTTGAAGACCATCATGACGCCGACCACCATGCCCGTCACCTTGAACAGGGAGAACACAGCGTCCACCACCGATCTCTTCCAGGTTCCGGTAATGAAGGGATAAACCGCCCCTGCCACGATGACCGCCAGGGCGTAGTAGGGCAGCACCGGACCCATGCTCGTTTGGATGAAGGTGACAATGTGGTCCAGCATGATGGTGTTCTTGCCGCCGATAGTAAGCGGAACGAAAAACATGAACGCCCCGATCCCGCTGTACACGAACAGTTTCCACATATGCCGCGACACTGTTCGCGGGGCCTCGGAAGTGATGGACATCGTCGTCTCCTGACATCTACGCCGCTATCCGTGGGACGCAGCCGTTTTCTGTATAGATCTATCGGACCTTTAAGCCGAAGCAGCGACAATGAAATATCGGCGAAAGCAGTCCCACATATGAGATTCGAGTCACTGGGAGGGTTGGCATGGAAAACGATGCGGACACTTCCCTGCGCGCCTTGCGCGTCCTAAGCTATCTGGCCACACAGGCAAACCCGGTGTCCGCAGCCCGGATAGCAGAGTCGATCGGCTCTCCCCGGTCCTCAACGTTCCGGCTGCTGCGCGGTATGCAATCTCTGGGTTACGTCGCCCATATTCCCGAACTCAAGTCCTACGCGTTGGGAATCGCAGCGCTTGAGATCGGCCAGGCATTCAGTATTCAAGCACCGCTGGCGAGGTTTGGAAGGCCAGTGCTGGAGCGTTTGGTCCTCAGACTGGGGGAAACTGCGCATTTGGCGGTACTGCACGGCCACGAAACCCTCTATATCCATGAGCAGACTGCCCCATTGCGGACACCACTGGTTACGGCCAAGGACGTCCGTCTTCCAGCGCATCTAACAGCCTCGGGGCGGGTGATCTTGGCAGGCCTCGGGAACGACCAGCTGCGGGCGCTGTTCCCGCCCAATTTTGCGTTCATTCAAAGGACGGGCAAGGGACCCGTCACCTATGCCGAGTTTCTGCAGCTTCTGGATGCCGTGAGGAGGCAGGGCTTCGCACGCGAGTTCGGGGAGGTGACCGAAGGCTTCGCCTCCGTTGCCAAGCCTGTACGGGACAGGAGCGGACGAATCGTCGCCTCCGTCGCCGTCACGCACGCATACACTACCGGGGCAATAGCCACTGTGTCAGGCGCCCCACAGGTCCCGGCGCAGGATACCATCCTGGCGGCCTTGGAGCGGGCCACTCGGGAATTGAGCCGCCGGCTCGGGTGGGATGCTTCCGGACAACAGCCTCGGGGTGCCACTCCCGAACAACAACGCCAACACGGGAAAGAGCACACAGACCGGCGAAACCGGCCCGGCGCCTGAAACTAACCGGGCCCTAACGGGCA
This sequence comes from Arthrobacter sp. GQ119, assembly GCF_059759125.1. Classification (NCBI taxonomy): domain Bacteria; kingdom Bacillati; phylum Actinomycetota; class Actinomycetes; order Micrococcales; family Micrococcaceae; genus Arthrobacter; species Arthrobacter sp. GQ119. The sequence goes on from NZ_JCAXEA010000007.1 coordinate 37,239, forward strand.
GGAAACGAAGGCGCAACAATATCCCGCCAGACTGGTGGTGCCGGCAATAGCAGGCACCAGCTCCAGCTCGGGAGGCCATGACATGTTGAAGGAAGCCAAACCCCACTCAAGGCGCGTCCGCGCCCTGGACCAGCTCCACCGCGGGGATGAGATCGAAGCCCGTCTCTCGGTGGGCCCCAATTACGATGACGTCATCATCCGCCGCGGCAGCGTAGAGGAGACAGCGCCCGGGATCGGCGTCGTCTGGATCATGGACCATCACACGGGCATGCGCAAGGCAATCAATGCCGATGAGTGCAGCGTTTGGCGCGTCGCCTGAGCCAGCTACCCCCCGGCCACCGACTGGATGATCAGCACTTCCTGGCCGGCAGCAACTTCCGTGTCCAGGCCCTGAAGACGCCGGACCTCGTCACCGTTCACGTAAATATTCACGTAGCGGCGGAGGGCCCCGGTTTCGTCCCTCAGGCGCCTGGCAAGCACCGGGTAGTCCCCGGTCACGGCATCCAGCAACCAGCCCACAGTCACCGTCCCGTCGGCGGGCGCAGTCAGCAAGGACTGCCCGCCGGCGAGCGGCTGGAGGACGCTGGGAAGCACCACGCTGATCTCAGCCACACGCGGACCTCATGCGGGGGCCGCCACCGTGGCATCCGACACGACAGCAGCGCGGACGCACAGGACGTCAGGCAGGTGCGATGCCACCTCCGTGAAGGTTTCGCCCTCGTCGTCGCTGGCGTACACGGCACCCCCGCGCGTACCGAAGTACACGCCCACCGGCTCGGCAGCATCCACCGCTGCGGCGTCACGGAGCACGGCGTTGAATTCGGACTGCGGCAGGCCTGCGTCCAGCCGCTTCCAGGTTCCGCCGGCGTCATCCGTGCGGTGCACGGCGAGCTTGCCCCCGGGCGGGATCCGCTCGCCGTCGGCCTTTAGCGGAACCACCCACGCTGTACCGGCCCTCCGCGGATGGGTCAGCATCACAAACCCGAAATCGGCGGGCAGGCCTTCGGCGATGGATTGCCAGCTTTCGGCGTTGTCGTCGCTGCGGTAGACGCCGTGGTGGTTCTGAGCATAAAGGCGGCCCTCGACGGCGGCATCCGCGGCGATCTTGTGCACGCACTGGCCGAATTCCGGGTTGGGGTCCGGCATGAAGTAGGCCGAAATGCCCCTGTTCCGGGGCTCCCAGGACGTGCCGCCGTCCAGCGACCGGTAAACGCCGCCGGTGCTCATGGCCACATGGACGTTGTCGCCGGCGGGGTTGACGACGATCGAGTGCGCGGCGGCACCGCCGTAGCCTGCGCCCCATTCACTGCGGTGCGGGTGGTCCCACAGTCCGCGGTTGAGTTCAAAGTGTTCGCCGCCGTCGGTGGACTTCCAGACGGAGATCGGCTCGGCACCGGCCCACACCACGCCGGGCCGCGACTCGGCATCCGGGTGGATCTGCCAAATGCGTTCCACGGCGGCGTCGGTGCCTTCGGGAAACTTGATGGCGCCCTGTTCCGGCTCGGTCCAGGTGGCGCCGAGATCATCGGAATGGGCAACGGTTGGCCCCCAGTGTTCGGACCGCACGCCCACCATGATCCGGGTTCGGCCGTCCCGCGTGTCGATTCCGATGCTCGGTATCTCACTCATCAGAAAGTGCGGGCCGGAGAAGGACCATTCCCTCCGGTCCTGGCTGGTCGCCAGCCAGAGTCCCTTTTTGGTCCCGATCGCTAACACATACGTCTCTGGGGTAGCCATGAAGCCCATCGAACCACTCCGGCCGGGCGGCCGCAATGGTTTTGCCGGCAACAGTGGACAGGACGGCTCAGTGGACAGGACGGCTCAGCCCTTTGAGGCCCGGCTCCTGGAACGGAAGCGCGTCCGGGCCTCGGCACGCAGCGCACCGCGCCGCCGCTTACGCCACCAGCGGCGGAGCAGATCGACGGCGGCCAGCAGCCCGGCCATCGGTGACAGCACAGCGACGGCGTACACGAACAGCAGCCAGGTCAGTGTCGCCAGGGGCGGCTGGCTCCTGCTCAACAGCGACAGGCCACCGAATAAACCCGCGGTCCAAAACAGCACCACAAACGCCAGCACGGCTGCCGCGGGAAAGTACTCATTCCGCACGACTCTCATCAGGCTCCTCATGCCCGTGCCCCACCCTTTCCCCACAAACGGCTTCTTCGTTCCAGTATGCGGCGCGCCGGCCGGACTTCATGCCGCGCCACGGTCGGATGTGGCCGAAGAGACTGGCCGGCGGTGGTCAGCTCAGGATAGGGCACATCAGGCGTAAAGACCGGCGAGGAGTCCGATGATCCTTGTAATCGGGGTTCTGGCAGTACCTCCCTCCTGCCTGCTGCTGCGGGTAGCGTTGAGGAGTGGACAACAGGATGGAAGTGCGGGAGTTCCTCGCCTCGCGACGGGCCAAGATCACCCCGGAGATGGCCGGCCTTACGTTCGTGCACGGCCGACGCCGGGTTCCCGGCCTGCGCCGTGAAGAGGTTGCGATGCTTGCCGGGGTGAGCGTGGACTACTACACGAAGCTTGAGCGGGGGAATCTGGCCGGCACCTCCGAAAGTGTTCTGGACGCCATCGCCAGGGCGCTGAGGCTGGACGACTCCGAACGCGAGCACCTCTACAACCTTGCCCGTGCAGCCGGACCTTCCGCCAGGACCCGGCAACACCCCCTGCAGAGCGGAAAGGTCCGTCCCACCCTGCAGTTCATGCTCGACTCCATCACGACGTCGCCGGCCATCATCGGCAACCACTACCTGGACATCGTGGCGGCCAACCAGCTCGGCTACGCCCTGTACTCGGCGATGTACCGCGGATCCGCAAGGCCCGCCAACCACGCCCGGTTCGTCTTCCTCGACCCCCTGGCCCGGGACTTTTACCCCGACTGGGAGCTGGCAGCCAACACCACCGTGGCATTGTTGCGCACGCAGAGCGGACGCAACCCCTTCGACAAGCGCCTGGCCGACCTGGTTGGGGAACTGTCCATGCGCAGCGAAGACTTCCGCAAGCGCTGGGCAGCCCACAATGTCCGGAGCCATCACGCCGGGACGAAAGTTTTCCGCCACCCGGTGGTAGGAGATCTCCAACTCGCTTACGAGTCCATGGAGCTCGCCATGGACCCTGGCTTGAGTCTGATCATCTACCCCGCTGTACCCGGATCCCCCTCGGATGAACGACTCCGCCTGCTTGCCAGCTGGGCCGCAACCGAACGGATCCAGGACCATGCCGGCGCAATGCGGCCACACGACGTGCACCGCCCCTGAACCCTGGCACTTTACCCGGGGCCTGGCACTTTAACCGGGCATCCCGTTCTTATGGGTGACGCCGCTCATTGCGGCGCGGAACCTCTCAGCCAGCAGCCCGAGCCGTTCCACCGGCTCGTTGCTGAAGAGGCGAAGGTCAGTCCACGAATTCCGACTGGGTCTCGATGAAATCCCACTCGGCTTCGGTCAGGACGCTCTGCGGAGAGTCCGGATGCGGGCCCCCGGCTTCTGCGATTCCCTGCATGACAAAGAGCGGAAGCTCCTCGGCACGCAGGTGTTCCCGGAGCCACTCCTTGCTCTTCAGGTCCAGATCAAGCCACCACATGTAAATTTGCATGTCCGCCGCCTCTCTACGACTCCACGCTATGCGTGCGGCACTCCGGATTCAAGGGAGCCGCGGCATTCGGCCCACCCGCCTGCCGGAGTCCCTACAGTGCCTCTTAGGGGACAAACGCCCAGTTCAAAGGCTGGTCATTACCCACAGCGGGGAACACAATTGAGTATGCCTCCAGAGCGATTCAGTGGCCCGGCTCCCCTGCTCGTCGGCGTAGTTCCCGGCCAGCATCCCGAAGTACTTCAGACGGCCGTCGCCCTCGCCCAACGGCTGACAGCCCCGCTGCTCTTTGCCTACGTGGATGAGGCCAGCTACCTCGTGGAGTGGGATCCTGCGCGGTCCACGCACCGCCTTTCCCTTCATCCGGACAAGAACGACGACGAGATCAGGTCGGTGACCGAAGACCTCAAGTCAGTCATTGCCTCCGCCGTCCGGCCCGGGACACCCACGGAGTGGACCCTCCGCACGCTTGCCGGCGATCCCGCCAGGGCGCTCGGCAGGCTCGCGGCGGAGGTGGACACCCCCATAATTGTCGTGGGAACCCCGGAACGCGGATTCGGGCACCGCATTACGGAGCTCCTCAACGGCTCGGTCGCCGCCTGGCTCACCCACCATCAAAACCGTCCGGTCCTGGTGGTGCCGTTCCGGAAGCCCGCCCACCAGGACGAGCCGGAGTGACACTTTTCCCGAGGGAAAACCCGGCAATTCCGCGGTCCTGTAAGTAAAGTGAAAGTAGTTATTCGAGGTGGTGGCACACACCGCCAGGCCCAAGTAAGCTGGTTACCGCAGGTTGATCCGAAAGCCTGCCAAAGACCGCTCCGGAGTGCGTATCCCCCAATAACGCACTCCGGAGCTTTTTTGTGCCCGGATGCGGCCGGCAGCCCGCCCTCCAATGGAGATGCGGGGCGGAGCCTCGTTGACTGATACCCCCTAGGGGTATACCTTGGAGATATGAACACTCCCGAAGGACCGTCATCGGCAGTGACCGAAGACCCGGTCGGCGAAGAATCACCGCCCCAGCACGGCTACACCGCAGACAAGGACGCCTACTTGCGCAGGCTCCGCCGCATCGAAGGACAAGTGCGGGGAATCGCGCGCATGGTGGAGGAGGACAAGTACTGCATCGACATCCTGACCCAGGTCGCCGCCGTCACCAAGGCGCTGCATGCGGTCAGCCTTGGCCTCGTCGAGGAGCACATCGGACACTGCGTCATCGGTGCAGCCTCCGAGCCCGACCCCGGCCTGCGGGCCGAGGCCATCGACCTCAAAGTGAAAGAAGCCGCGGACGCCATCGGACGCCTGCTGCGGTAACGGCAAAACCAACCACCCATGCAGCCGGCCTGCCCGCCGGCCAATCACAAGGAGCCACGAATGAGCACCATCTCCACCACCGTCCATGTTTCCGGAATGACCTGCGGACACTGCGTGTCGGCCGTCAGTGAAGAGCTTGAATCGCTCGACGGCGTTGAGGAGATCGATATCGATCTCAACGCCGGCGGCCTCTCCAAGGTCACCATCACCTCAACGCAGGAACTCTCGCCGTCCGAAATCGGTGAAGCCGTGGCCGAGGCCGGCTACCTCGTTGTCGCCAACGAGGCCTAAACCCACTTCCCGCAAACGGCGCCCAAGCGGCGCACAAAGACACACAAGCGACCCACACCGCCAGGAGCCGAAATGAGCACAGATCAACTGCCCCACCGCCCAGACAACAGGGTGGTCGAACTCGACATCGAGGGCATGACCTGCGCATCCTGCGTCAACCGGGTGGAAAAGAAGCTCGGCAAGCTCGAGGGCGTCCGGGCCACGGTCAACCTCCCGCTGGAATCGGCCCATGTGACGGTTCCGGCCGGCATCACGGACCAACAGATCACGGACCAGGTGGCGTCGGCAGGCTATAAGGCCAGGATCAAACCGGTCCAGCACCCTTCGGGCGGCGACGCCGGAGGCATCCGGCCTGCCGCTCAGGCAGACGCCGCAGGGGACCACGAAGACCACCTGGCGCACGGCGGCACCGCCCAGTCACTCAGGCCCCGCCTGATCGCCGCGGCCATGCTGACGGTTCCCGTCTTCCTGATCTCGATGATTCCGGCGTTCCAGTTCCCGAACTGGGGATGGGTTGCCGCCGCTTTGGCCCTCCCGGTGGTCAGCTGGGCCGCGTGGCCCTTCCACCGCGCGGCGGCCGTCAACGCCCGGCACCTGGCATCCACAATGGACACGCTGGTGTCCCTCGGCGTTATCGCCGCCTACGCCTTCTCGGCAGGGCAGCTGCTCGCTGATCCGAGGCTGACCGAGCATCCCGGCATGGAAGGGATGACCGGTTCAGGCGGCCTGTACTTCGAGGTCGCCGCCGTGGTCACCACCTTCCTGCTGCTGGGCCGCTTCCTCGAGGCGAACGCCAAGGCGAAGGCAGGCGATGCCCTCAAGGCGCTGCTCAATCTCGGGGCCAAGGACGCCACCGTACTTGTCAACGAAGCCGAAGTGAAGATCCCTGCTGACCGGCTCGCGGTCGGCGACGTCATCGTGGTCCGCCCCGGCGAGAAAATCGCCACGGACGGCGTCGTCGTGGACGGTTCATCCGCCGTCGACGCCTCCCTGGTGACCGGCGAAGCTGTTCCCGTCGAAGTAGGCCCGGGCAGCCCCGTCACGGGTGCCACCATCAACACCTCCGGGCGGCTGCTGGTCCGCGCCACGCGCGTCGGCGCCGAAACGACGCTGGCCCAGATGGGCCGCATGGTGGCCCAGGCACAGACCGGCAAGGCCCCGATCGCGCGCCTCGCGGACCGCATCAGTGCGGTCTTCGTCCCCATCGTCCTCGCCATCGCTGTCCTCACCTTTACGGCCTGGCTGCTGCTTGCGGGTCCGGACATCACGGATCCGGAGTTGCGCGCCGCGTTCACCGCGGCGGTCGCGGTGCTGGTAATTGCCTGCCCCTGCGCGCTGGGCCTGGCCACTCCGGTGGGCCTCCTGACCGGCACAGGCCGGGGCGCCCAGCTCGGCATCCTGATCCGCGGCCCGCAGGTGCTGGAGGACACCCGCACCGCGGACACCATCCTCCTGGACAAAACCGGCACCGTAACGAGCGGTCACCTGGCCGTCGATTCCACGGTTGCCTTCGAACCGTTCAGCGATGCCGACGTCCTGAGGTTCGCCGGTGCGGTGGAAGCCGCCTCCGAGCACCCGATCGCGCACGCCATTGCCGCAGCCGCACGCGCTGCCGTCCCTGCGGCAGTGGCAGCCGACGGCGGCCGCCTCCCCGCCGTCGTCAGCTTCCGTTCCGCTCCCGGTGGCGGAGTGGCGGGAACCGTGGAAGGGCGGCCAGTGGTTGCCGGGCGGACCGGTTGGCTCCACGAGAACGGCGTGTCCCCGGCTCCGGCCCTGCTCGACGCGCTGGCGGCCGCCGAGGCCTCAGGGGCCACTGCCATCTGGGTGGCCGTCGACGGCGAGCCCGCGGGCATCATCTCCCTGCGGGACACGATTAAGCCGGGATCCGAAGCCGCGATCAGCCGGCTCAGGCGGCTGGGCCTGCGGCCCATCCTGCTGACCGGCGACAACGCCGCCGTGGCCGCCCACGTGGCTGCCGCCGTCGGAATCCCCGCGGAGGATGTCTTTGCTGGTGTGCTGCCCGAAGGCAAGGTGGACGCGGTCCGGCGGCTGCAGGCCGGCGGTGCCACCGTGGCCATGGCCGGCGACGGCGTGAACGACGCCCCTGCCCTAGCGCAGGCGGACCTTGGCATCGCCATGGGCTCCGGCACGGACGTGGCCATTGAGGCTGCGGACCTCACCGTCATGGGCAACGACCTCGGCCAGGTGGCAACCGCCATCGAACTGTCCCGCCGCACCCTGGCCACCATCAAGACCAACCTCTTCTGGGCGTTCTTCTACAACGCCGTGGGCATCCCGGTGGCCGCGCTTGGGCTGCTCAACCCGATGATCGCGGGCGTGGCCATGGCAGCCAGTTCCGTGCTGGTGGTGGCGAACTCCCTGCGGCTGCGCGGCTTCGGCAGGTAGATTACCGGGCGTCGGTTCCCGGCCGCCGTTCAGGCGGCGCCGAAGCGGACGGCTGCCCTCGCCTTTGCCTTCGCGGCTTCCTCGGCCCGGTCCTTCGCCGGGGCATGCGTCACGAGGGATTCCAGCAGGTGCTGGGTCGCGTGCGCTATCTCATGCACTGCACGGTCGAACGCCTCCTCGTTGGCCTTGGAGGGCTTGGTGCTGCCGCTGACCTTTCGCACGTACTGGAGCGCGGCGGCATACACCTCCTCGGACGTGGCGTGCGGTTCGTAGTTGTGGAGGGTTCGGATGTTCCGGCACATACCCCCATGCTAGGCTCTGGATCGCCCGCGATCGACCCTCCGGACCGTTTCGGCAGGGGCTCCGCCGCCATGGGGAGCGGTGCCCATCGCGCCATTTTGTGTTCGAGGGTAGCTTTGAGGCAATGGATCTTCCGGACGAGCCGGAGGCCGCTGGGGATGCCGACTGGATCGGGTCCGTTGATTAAGGAGAAAACAAATGGCTTTTTGGGGTGCAGACACAACCCAGCTGAAAGACCTGGGCACCAAGCTTCAGGCTGGAGCAGCTGAGATCGAAAAGCAGAAGAACATGCTGGCCAGGGCCCTCCAGAGCACCGACTGGAAGGGGCCGGACGCCGACAAGTTCCGCAGCGACTGGGAGAGCCAGCACGCGAACGGCCTCACCAGGGTTGCGCAGGCACTGGAAGAAGCCGGGAAGCATGCTTCCCGCAACGCCTCCCAGCAGGAGGAAGCTTCCCGCTAGGGGATTCACCGGGAGGGCCGGACGCTATGGCGTCCGGCCCTCCCGGCGTTTAAGGAGTCGGTGCAGACGAGTGCCGCGGCGCAAAGCCTAGGGAACGGGTTCGACGTCGTTTGGGTGGTCAAGCGGTGCGCGCACCTGGGTCCCCGGTTCCGTCCCCCGCTTGGAGCCTCTCAGCTCGTCCAGCCTGACCAGCACAACGCCGCCCACGATAAGGGCGCCGCCTGCCAGCTGGATGACCGCCGGCAGCTCCCCCAGCAACAGCCAGGCCCAGATCACGGCAAACAGCACCTCAGTCAGCGAAACGAAGGAGGCCACCTTCGAACCCAGAGCGCGGGCGGCCATGATTCCGGAAACGTAGGCCAGGACGGTGGCAAGGACCACGAGTCCGGCAAGGGCAACCCACCAGGGCGTGGTCCATGGCCCAAGTTTCGTGTCCGCGGTGCTGAAGGCCATGGGAAGGAGGCCGGTGGCCGCCGTCAGCCATATCACCACTGCGCCCACCATGAGTCCGCCCGAGGCTAGGACGATCGGCGGAAGCGTGTCGTTTTCCTTGGCCGTGATGAAGAAATAGATGGCCAGGCAGACGGCCGCCGCCACGCCCCACAGCACACCTGCGAAGTCCACCTTCACAGCGCCCGTCAGGTCCAGGACCAGCACCAGGCCGCCCAGCGACAACAGAGACCCGGCGACCGTAAGCGGCCGCGGCCGCTTCCTGCTGGCCAGCCAGAGCCACAGCACGATCAGGACGGGGGCCAGGTACTCCAGCAGCAGCGCAACGCCCACTGACAGCAGGGAAACAGCGTTGAAATAGAACAGCTGGCAGGCGGCCACACCGATCAGGCCGAACAGCACGATGGTCACCCAGTTCGACCGCAGCTGGTGCCAGCGTCCGCGAAGGGCGGGAACGGCCGGGACCGCCAGGATGAGCGCGGCGCCCGTCAACCGGAGCGCCACAGCTGCGCCGGGGGTCCAGCCCGTTTCGAGGAGAGCCTTGGCAAAGGAGCCCGAAAGCCCGAACACGGCAGAGGAAATGACGGCAATCCCAAGCCCGGACGCAAGGAAACTCCGCGCAGAAGCGGTTTTTGGGGCAGCCGCAGCCGAAACCTGCCCGGGCCGGGGCGAAATGCTGGCGCGGTTGCTGGCTGCAGACACGGCATTCTCCTGTCAGGAGTAAAGTGGGATATTGGTCATGACACTACGCTTGGCCAAGTAAGGAGTCAAGATGGTCTTTACCCCTGACACTGAGGTCGCTTTGCGCGCCGTGGTGAACCTGATCAACAGCGCGGCGAACGGGGAGGAAAAACTGGCCACCGCGGCGGACCTCGACCGGTTCCTCGAGGCGGAGGGCTTCAGTGGGTCACGGACCAGGGACGCGGCCGAATTGGCCAGCGTCCACGCCCTCAGGGCGGAGCTCGCGGGGCTTTGGACCGCCGATGAGGACACGGCCGTGGAAGGGGTCAACCGGCTCCTGCGCGAAGCCCATGCCCTCCCGCAGCTCCTCAAGCACGACGGGTGGGACTGGCATCTTCACGCCACTACCCACGACGCTCCGCTGGCAGACCGCATGGGAACGGAAGCCGCGATGGCACTCGTGGACGTTATCCGCAGCAAGGAAATGGACAGAATGCTGGTCTGCGCAGCGGACGACTGTGAGGCCGTGGTGCTGGATCTCAGCCGCAACCGGTCAAAGCGGTACTGCGACACTGGAAACTGCGCCAACCGTGCGCACGTGGCGGCGTATCGGGCCCGCCGCGCCGCAGGCGAGTAGCCGCAGGCGAGTAGGCCGCAGGTGAGCAGGCAGGCGCTGAGCAGGCAGGCGGTGAGCAGGCAGGCGCTAGGACTTGCCGCCGTCGGACGTTGATCCGTCGGTGGAACCGGAAGCAGCCGGAGGCGTCTGGGTTCCGCCGCCGCTGTATCCGTGCGGGGGCCGCTTGGCTGAGCTGAGGTTCACGCCGGATCCCTTGCCCAGGTGTTCGGCGTTGTCCTTGTAGCTCATGGACAGCATGGCCGCGATGACCAGCGTGACGATGAAGGCAATGCCGGCGCCGGTGAACGCGAGGTCGAAGCGCGGGACGCGGGAGCTGCCGCCGGAGGCGAAGATCAGCACGGCGAAGAACGCCACCACGGCCCAGAAGGCGGAGAACATCAGCGGTCCCTTAACCGAGGTCCGCAGATTGCGCGGTTCTCCTGGTTTCTGGTTTGCCACGGCGTGTCCTCTCATGCGGGCGGCGACGGTCAGGCCAGCCCGTTGTGATGTGTGTTTGTTCTACAAGGAGTAGAACCCTTGCCTTCTAGTTTACGGCCTTCGCAGGGCCCGTCCGCGCATCGTGCCTGAGCGAAAGGCCAGCAAGGATCCAGAGCACGCCGGAGATTATGGCGCCACCGCCGGCGACCCCCAACAGGGCGTGCGGGCCGAGCGGAACGAAGAACGGCAGGGCCACCGCCGTCCCCAGCCCAATGACGCCCGAGGCGAGCCAGTCCCGGGCCAGGACATGCCGGCCACGGAAGCGCCAGCCCACGTACAGTTCAACTGCGGCGAGCAGGCCGATTCCCAGCGCCGCGATAACGGCGAACAGCAGGTTCCCCTGCAGGACCATCAACGTCACGCCCGCACCGATGAGGATTGATGCCGCGGCCGACATGGCCCTGCCGGGCGACCCGTCGCGGCGGAGGCCGTTCATGGGAATGCCCCGGAAAAGCGCTGCGCCGGTGGCCAGCAGGTACAGCCCTCCGGCAAATCCCATGCCCGCCACCGACGGCGCCGCCCAGAAAATGGTCACAGCGCCGAACACCAGGGCGGCCGCCGCGCGGAGCAGCACGGGCTTCCACAGCTCCGCTTGATGGGCAGCGGCAGGGGCCGGCTCGGCAGGGTTCACGGGGAAAGTCACCGCTCCAGTTTAGTGCCGCCGCCTGCGTCGTCGAATCCGGCGCTTCCCTCAATCCGGGACAACCGGCCTCAGGAGCCGAGCACCATCCAGCGGTCCGTCCGCGCCCTCAGCCCCAGGGTCACGGCCCGGGCCAGCATGTAGCCCAGCGAAAAGGCAACCCATACCCACACGAGTGCCGCCGCCCCGGTTGTCCCGGCGAGCGGGACCGCAATGAGCAGCGGCAGGTACACCGCCAGGTTCACGAGGCCGGTAAGCGCCAGGTACTTCGCGTCACCTGCTCCGATCAGGACGCCGTCAAGGACGAACACGTATCCGGCGATCGGCTGCCCGGCGGCCAGCGCCCAAAGCGCGAGCGTCAGCACGGACTGCACACCGGCGTCGGAAGTGAACAGCGCGCCCGTGAAGGGCGCCGCAACCGCGAGCAGCGCTCCCGTCACCACGCCAAAACCCGTGCCCCAGCGGATCATGGTGCGGGTCAGCAGCCGCGCCTTCTCCGGATTGGAGGCGCCCAACTCCTTGCCGATGAGGGCCTGGGCAGCGATCGCCAGGGCATCAAGCGCAAAGGCAAAGAAGGTGAACATGGTCATGGCCAGCTGGTGCGCGGCGAGGTTTACCGCCCCCTGGCCGGTGACCACCAGCACCGTGGCCAGGATGCCGATCCGCAGGCTGAGCGTCCGGAGCATCAGCCAGGAGCCCACCCTGCTCAGCGCCCGGATCCCGTGCCAGTCGGGCAGGAGGGAAACGCCGTGTCGCCGGGCGTTGCGCTGCACCATCACCAGGTAGACGGCTGCCATGGCCCATTGGGCGATGCTCGTGCCTACGGCCGATCCGGTCACGGACCAGCCCAGCCCGTAGACCAGCACTACGTTCAGCACGATGTTCACGGCGAAGCCCGCGGTGGCCACCACCAGCGGGGTGCGCGTATCCTGCAGACCCCGCAGCACGCCTGTTCCGGCGAAGATCAGGAGCATGGCCACCAACCCGGGCATGGACCAGCGCAGGTAATCCACAGCGAAGGAGCGGACGTCGCCGCCGGCCCCCATCAGCCCCACCAGGGGCTCCGCCGCAAACCAACCCGCCGCGGCCAGCACGATCCCGAGCAGCAGGGCGAGCCAGACGCCGTCGCGCCCGGCGGCGAGGGCCTTGGCGAACTGGCCGTCGCCCACGGCCCGCGCCACTGCGGGTGTGGTGGAGTAGGCGAGGAACACCATCAGGCCAACCGCCGTATGCAGCACCGCGGATGCCAGTCCGACGCCGGCCAGCTGCGCCACGCCCAGGTGGCCAACGATGGCGGAGTCGGCCAGCAGGAAGAGCGGCTCAGCGATCAATGCGCCGAAAGCAGGAACGGCGAGGCGCAGGATGTCGCGGGCATGGCTCGCGGGCTTCACAGCCGGCACGGCGGCGGCAGGGGAATCAGGCACGGTTTTAGCCTAGCCGCCGGCCCGACGGGCAGTCCTTCGCGGGGGCACTCGGACACTTACGGACCGGCGCCCATACGTGGGAGCGTGCGAATCGTCACAATTAGTTGACTCTTCAACCAATGGTGCGGGACAGTGGAATGGAAGCATCAGGCGGCGACCCGCCGTCCGACCATAAGACCAATTGCAACCGACCCGAACGGTAACCACCATGAACCAGTCCACCCTGACCACCGCCGCACTGACCGTCCTGCGCGTTATTGCAGGTTTCCTGTTCGCTGCACACGGCTGGCAGAAGTTCAACGAATTCACCATCGCGGGCACGCAGGCAGCCTTCACGAAGATGGGTGTTCCCGCAGCCGAGGCGGTGGCTCCCATCGTGGCCACCCTTGAGCTCGTCGGCGGCATTGCGTTGATCCTTGGCGTGCTGGCCCGCGTCTTTTCTGCCCTCCTGGCGCTGAACATGCTCGGCGCCTTCTTCCTGGTGCACGCCCCGGCCGGCGTCTTCGCCACGAATGGCGGCTACGAACTGGTCCTCCTGCTGGCCGCCGCCGGCCTCGCTGTTGCCCTGACCGGAGCGGGCCGTCTCTCCGTGGACCGCGCCCTCTTCGGCCGGCCGGGCTCCAAGCTGGGCGTCCTCGCCTAGCCTTTCCACCGGGCAGTCTTCTCCGGTACACACGGACGACGGCGGCTGTGCACCTTTGGTGCGCAGCCGCCGTTTTCGTTGGGCCAGTTCGCCACTTGGCCATAAACTCACAGCATGAGCGAACGCCCCGCCAATTCCGTCACCCTCCGCTTCCTGGCCGCTCCCACCGACATCGGCCACAGCGGCTCCGTGGATGCCGGCACCGTCCTGGAGTGGGTGGACAAGGCAGCGTACGCAGCCGCCGTCGGGTGGGCCAAGTCCTATTGCGTCACTGCCTATGTGGGGAACATCCACTTCGCGGACCCGGTCAACAGCGGGGACATGGTGGAAGTTACCGCCACCATCGTTTACACAGGCCGCTCCTCCATGCACATCCGCACCGTGGTGTCCTCCGGAGATCCCAAGGGCGGGGCCGCCACGATGCGGAGCCAGTGCATGGTGATCTTTGTGGCCGTGGGTGAGGGCGGCAGGCCTGTCCCGGTGCAGCAGTTTGAGCCCTCCACCTCCGAGGAACTGGAACAGCGAGACCACGCCCTGGCCCGCATCCGGATCCGCGAACGGATTGTGGAAGCCATGAACGCCCAGGAATATACCGACGCCGGCACCGCCGAGCGCGTGGTGCTCCGTTTCATGGCAGCGCCCACGGATGTCAACTGGGGCGGAAAGGTCCACGGCGGCATCGTCATGAAGTGGATCGACGAGGCGGCGTACGTCTGCGCTTCGCGCTACTGCGGCAAGGACACCGTGGCGGTCTTTTCCGGCGGCGTCCGGTTCTACCGCCCGCTTCTGATCGGACACGTGGTTGAGGTGGAGGCACGGCTCGTCTACACCGGCGCCAAAAGCATGCATGTGGCGGTACATGTCCGCTCCGGTGACCCTAAAGGCGGTGAGCTGAGCCTGACCACGTACTGCCTCACGGTGATGGTGGCCCGGGACGCCGAGGGCACGTCGGTTCCGGTTCCCCAGTGGGTGCCGGTTTCCGACGAGGACAAGCGCCTCCACGCCCATGCCCGGCACCTCCTGGAAATCCGTGCAGCCGCGCCGGGGAACCGGCTCCCCAACCACCTGCTGCAGGCGGGGCGGCAAGCGGCCGGTTAGAGGCGCACCGGTTAGAAGCCGCCGCCTCCGGCGTCCGCGGCCATGTTGGCGAAGCGCGAGTAGTGGCCCTGGAAGGCGACCACGATGTCCTTGGTGGGGCCGTTACGGTGCTTGGCGACAAGGATGTCCGCTTCGCCGGCACGCGGCGACTCCTTGTCGTAGACATCCTCGCGGTGCAGCAGGATGACCATGTCGGCATCCTGCTCGATTGATCCGGATTCCCGGAGGTCCGAGACCATGGGCCGCTTGTCCTGGCGCTGCTCGGACCCACGGTTCAGCTGGGAGAGGGCAATGACCGGAACCTGCAGTTCCTTGGCCAGCAGCTTGAGGGCACGGGAGAACTCAGACACTTCCTGCTGGCGCGACTCCACCTTCTTGCCGGAACTCATAAGCTGCAGGTAGTCAAGGATCACGAGTTTCAGGTCGTGCTGCTGCTTCAGGCGGCGGCACTTGGCGCGGATTTCCATCAGGGACATATTGGGGCTGTCGTCGATGAACAGCGGGGCATCATTCATGCGGCCCATGGTGGTGGCGATCTTGGACCACTGCTCATCCTTGATGGTGCCCTTGCGGAGGTCCTGAAGGCCGATGGTGGCCTCGGCCGACAAGAGCCTCATGGCGATCTCGTTCCGGCCCATTTCCAGCGAGAACATAACAGTCGCGAGATTGTTCTTGATGGCTGCGGAACGGGCGAAGTCGAGGGCGAAGGTGGACTTGCCCACGGCGGGGCGTGCCGCAATGACGATCATCTGGCCGGGGTGAAGACCGTGCGTCAGTTCGTCCAGCTCGTAGAAGCCGGTTGGAACGCCCACCATGCCTTCACCGCGGTGGCCGGAGGCCTCAATCTCGTCCACGGTGGACTCCATGACGTCCTTCAGGACCACGTAGTCTTCCGCGGTCCGGCGTTCGGCCACCGCATAGACTTCCGCCTGGGCCTGGTTCACGAGGTCTTCGACTTCGCCATCCTGGCCGTAACCAAGCTGCACGATCTTGGTTCCGGCGTTGACCAGCCGCCTGAGGACGGCGCGCTCGGCCACGATTTCGGCGTAGTAGCCGGCGTTGGCCGCTGTAGGGACTGTCTGGATGAGCTCGTGCAGGTAGGCGGGACCGCCAATCCTGTTGATCTCGCCGCGTTTGGTCAGTTCGTCCGAAACGGTCACCGCGTCTGCGGGTTCACCACGGCCGTAGAGGTCAATCACCGCCTCGTAGATGGTCTCGTGGGCGGGACGGTAGAAGTCCTGGCCCCGGAGGATCTCCACGACGTCAGCAATGGCGTCCTTGGAGAGCATCATGCCGCCCAGGACGGACTGCTCGGCCGGAATATCCTGCGGAGGCTTGCGGCTGCCCTCGGTGCGGGTGCCCTCGATTGAGTCCAGGTGCGTAACTGACAAAACTGCCGTCCTCCATAGTGTCCGCAGTCCCTCAAGAGGCCTGCGGCAAGTCTGCCTGTGCCGTTTGGATGCGCCCCGCCGTGGAAGCTGCTGCGCCGGCTAAGGCAACTTCTATCAGCCGGCCCCGACAATTTCCGCGGAGGCCGCGAGTCCAAGGCGACGCCTCATCCACAGGTTTTCCACAGGGCATAGCCCATCAGTGGAGGCCGTGAAAAGGAGCCCCCAGATCCGGTTGGCTGTTGCGGCCCGCATGTCCTGAATCGGTGTCTCCGCTACGTTAGCGCCCGCCGGGCAACGCACAAAGCGGCGGGTTTTGCACGTCTGTGGATAACCTGTGCACAATGCCTCCCTGCTTGTGCACAGTCTGTGGGCGAAGCTGTGGATATCAAATTTCTTTTATCCAAATATGGCCTTTGACCTGCGGAAACGCTCCTCGCACCCTGTGGACTCAAAATTCTTTTTGTGAACCTTCATCCACAGGCTCAACCCTTGTGCTGGGGATACCGGCCGGTAGATTCACGGTTTTCGGCGTCTAATATGCCCGCGATGTGATCAATCTCGCTGACCCGGGGCGGCGGATGCCGCGCTGCTCCCGCTCCTCCGCGCGACAAGCGCCGAGCGCGGCCCGCATTGGGCAGCAGCATACGCATACCTGCATATGCTGTGGATAACGCGTAACTGGCCTAAGCTCTAGATATGGGCGACGCATTGATAGTCATACTGCCTGTCCTCGTTGTCGGTTCGATCCTGTGGGCCCTGACCACCGCGCTCCGGCCGCGCGATTCCGGAATGTCGGAGGCGGAACGCTATCAGTTGGACCTGGCCATGCGGTCACAGGCCCACTATGCCGCCCAAGTCCAGGCTGCCACCGCGGCGCGTGCCCGGGTGGATGCGGCCACACGTCCCAGCCAGAACGAACAGCAACACACGCAGCAGCAGGATCACGCCCGGGAGGCGGTCCTGGCCCAGGCTTACCACGGGGCAGCTTTGCCCGGCGGCCAGCTGAACCCCCAGCTGGCTCTCCAGCTGCAGTCAATGGTGCGTAACGGGCAGAAAGTCCAGGCAATCAGGCTCCTGCGCCAGGCAACCCGTTCGGACCTCTTAACCGCCAAGCAATATGTAGATCGGCTTTAGAACCATGGAATCGCTTGTGATCCCCCTCCTGATCCTCGTGGCCGTCACCGTCGCAATGATCCTGGCCGCTCGCGCATGGAACCGCCGGCAGAAGCCTGCCGACGGTCCCGCCCAGGCGCCGCCGGAGTCCGCTGAGCTGGCCAGGATGGCTGCTGCCAGGCTTTCCGAGGACGAGCACCGCAGGCTCTATGCCCTGATTGCCCAGGGCCAGGCGATGGCCGCGATCAAGCTCTACTACGAGGTTTCCGGACTCGGGCTGCGGGCCTCCCGGGATGCCGTTGCCGCGCTGGCCGCCCACCCGCAGCCCTACCGTGCCGAGCCGGCGGCGGCCACTGAACCGGACCCCGATGACGAACCTCCCCAGCGGTTCCCGTACCGGTACCGGGCGATCGCCAGCAAGGGCGACGTCACCCGCGAAGTCAGCAGCAACATGCTCAATGACGAGATTTACGGCCGCATCCGCACCTTGGCCAAGAGTGGCAACACCGAGGCTGCCGCCACCGCACTCACGAAGCATTCGGACATCACCATGAAGCAGGCACGTGAATTCATCGCCCTGCTGGACGACTAGCCCCTACTGGAGGCCTGGCTCTGCTGCCTGACTGCCCGAAGAGCGCCGTCAGAAGTCGAAGAGCTCGCCCAGCCAGCCCTCTTTCTTCTTCGGCCGGCGCCGGTCGTGGTCGCGGTCGTAGCCCTTGCCGTAGCTGCGGTCGTCGTACCGCGGCTTGTCGTAGCGCGGCTGCTCCCGCCGCAGGTCCGGGTTCGGATACAGGGGAGGCGGGACCATGCCCGGAGCCGGCGGGGGAGATGCCGCCGCGGCACCGGCGAAGGAGTCCGCGCGGTCAATGATCTTGTCCAGCTCGCCGCGGTCAAGCCATACGCCGCGGCACTGGGGACAGTAGTCAATCTCCACACCGCTGCGTTCGCTCATGATCAGGTCAACAGAATCCACAGGACATTTCATGTCCCCCACAACGAGCGGGTGCCGGGAATAGTTCGCCGGGCGTGCCCTAGCGTCCGGTGCTGATCCCGGCCAGCAGCTGTTCAAACGGCAGGGACTCCAGCGGCGCCTGCTTCCTGCCCGGCTGTACGCCCTCGAGAAGGCGGTAAAACTCATCCGCCGCGCGCCCGATGCGGGCCGAAAGGGGATTTCCGCCGTCGTCCGTGTTTCCCCAGTCCTGGGGGCCGGCGAAGACGGCCGTCGCGGCAACGCGGGCGCGCAGGTAGCTGAAGAGCGGGCGCATCGCGTAGTCGAGCACCATCTGGTGCCGGTCGGTTCCGCCGGTGGCGCCCAGGAGCACGGCCTTTCCATCGAGCGACTTGGGATCGAGCACGTCGATGAATGACTTGAAGAGCCCGCTGTACGAGGCGCTGAAGACGGGCGTCACGGCGATGATGCCGTCCGAGGCCTGCACTCCTGCGATGACCTCGGCGAGGCGGGGTCCCGCGTAGCCCGTGACGAAGTTGTTGGCCACGTCCACGGCCAGGTCACGGAGTTCCACCACATCGACCGTGACCTCGTAGCCGGCCGCCGAAAGCCTCCGGCTCGCCTCGTCTGCCAACTGGTCGGCCAGCAGCCTGCTCGACGACGGCACTCCCAGGCCGGCGGACAGAACGGTAATGCGGCGGGTCTCCACAGTGGTCTCCTCAGGGTCGGACCGTCTCACGGTACATGCGTTTGCATCTAGTGTGTCCAACCGGGCGGGTCCGGTGTTTATTCCGGCTTAGAGATCGACGGCTCCCCGGATGCAGGTCACGGCATTCCCGCCCACCCAGATGTCGTCCCCGTCGGATTCAATGTGGATGAGCCCCTTCCGTCCCAGCACGGTGCCCTGGGAGGCAACATACGAGGCCGGTGCGCGCCCCGTGCCGATCAGCCACTGCGCCGCGCCGGCATTGAAGCTTCCCGTCACGGGATCCTCGGGGGCGGCATCCCCGGGTATGAAGGTGCGGACCTCGAAGGTGGCGGCGGCTCCCTCGGCATACGGGGCTATGACGCCCACGATGAGCCCCTCCATGGCCGCGTAGTCGGGCCTGATTGCCAATACCTGTTCTGCGGACTCCAGCAGCACACCGATCCACTCGGGCCCGTTGACGAGCCAGGCGGCATCCAGCAGCGCCTCCCGCGGCAACCCGAGACCCGCCGCAATCCGCTGCAAGTCCTGCTCAGCTACGGGTCCTGACCGAGTCAGGGGCGGAGCGGCGAAAGCCAGCCTGTCGCCGTCGTCGTACCTGACGCGCACCAGGCCCGCTCCGCATTCCTGGATCAGCACCCCGCTCTGCTGAGGCACGCCGCCGGAGTCCAGCCAAGCGTGGGCGGAGCCAAGCGTGGGGTGGCCGGCGAACGGGAATTCCTCGCTGCCGGTAAAGATGCGTACCCGGTAATCGGCTTCCGGCACGGTGGGCTTCAGCAGGAACGTGGTTTCCGAGAGGTTGGTCCAGTTCGCGAACCGCTGCATGTGTTCAGCGGTGAGCTCCTCGGCGTCCATCACCACGGCGAGGGGATTTCCCCGGTATGGCTCGCGGGTGAAGACGTCCACCTGGGCAAAAGGACGACGGCGGACGGCTGTTCCGGTTTCTGGGATCACCGGAGCAGGCTACCAGCCAGCCCCCATGGCGATGGACGTACACTGCGTCCATGGCAGAAAACAAGACACAGGTGACGGCTTCTCGCCGCGCAAGGCCAACCTGTCCCTCTATGGCCTGAGCGCCGCGCCGGAGGCCGCTGAACTGCTCACCCGGCTGGGCAAGCACACGGTCGGCGCTGGCTGCGTCTACGTCAACAAGCTCGCGGACGTCGATGAAGATGCCCTGGCTGCGCTGATCCGCGCGGGTTACCGGTACTACACCCCCCTGGTCCACCACGCCTGAGCCTGTCGGCGGCGTAGTCGTCGCTGGCGCGAACATCGTCGGTTTAACGCGAAAGCCCCCGCTGCCGGAATTCCCGAAGGAATCCGACAGCGGGGGCCGTCAGCAGTTCAGGGCTGAGCAGCAATCAGGCGCGAGGCCGGAAAGACTACTTGCCTGCGACTACGTCGAGTTCGATCACAGCGGCAACGTCGTCGTGCAGACGGACGTTGGCCTGGTAGGAACCAACCGACTTGATGTGCGTCGGCAGTTCAACCTTGCGCTTGTCGATGCGGCCAAGGCCAGCGGCCTCAACAGCGTCGGCGACGTCGGCCTGCTTGACCGTGCCGAACAGACGGCCGCTTTCGCCGGCCTTGACGACCAGCTTGACCGGCTTGGCGGACAGAGCGGAGGCCTGCTTCTGAGCATCTTCCAGGGAAGCGTGCTCGCGGGCGACGCGGGCAGCCTTGATGGACTCAACCTGCTTCTCGCCACCCTTGGTCCAAGTCAGGGCGAAGCCGCGGGGCAGCAGGAAGTTACGTGCGTAACCGTCCTTGACCTCGATGACGTCGCCTGCAGCACCGAGACCGGTGACTTCGTGGGTCAGAATGAGCTTTGCCATGTTAGTTAATCCCTTCCTTAGCCGCGGCCAGCGCCGGAGTAAGGCAGCAGAGCAACTTCGCGGGCGTTCTTGATTGCCTGGGCGATCTTGCGCTGTTCCTGCACCGTGACGCCAGTGACGCGACGGGCGCGGATCTTTCCGCGGTCGGAGATGAACTTGCGCAGCAATGCTACGTCCTTGTAGTCGATGACGGTGATGTCAGCGGCCTTCAAGGGGTTGGACTTTGGTTTGGGCTTACGGAGTTCAGCCTTAGCCATCGTGGAGCTCCTTTTCTATGGAGCCCGTGGATATTGATCCACGGGATGGTGGTGGTCCGACGGCGGCAGTCACCTCGGTGCCTAAGGCACCCGGGCGGTCCCGGCGTCGGGCCTTTAATGTGTTGTTTTAGAAGGGAGGTTCGGAATCCGGGCCGTTGCCCCAGCCGCCGCCCGCGTTGCTGACCCCGGGCGTTGCCCAAGGGTCTTCCTGCGCTGCGGGCTGGTTGCCGCCCCATGTTCCGCCGGTGTTGCCGCCCTGGTTTCCACCCTGGCCGCCACCGAACCCACCGCCGCTGTTGCCGCCGCCGAAGCCGCCCTGCGCGCCGTTTCCGGCACCCCCACCGCCGGAACGCTGGGTGCGGTTGACCTTGGCATTGGCGTAGCGCAGGCTCGGGCCGATTTCATCGACTTCGAGCTCGATAACGGTGCGCTTTTCGCCTTCTTTTGTTTCGTAGGAACGGCTCTTCAGCCGGCCGGAAACGATGACGCGCATGCCCTTTGTCAGGGATTCGGCAACGTTCTCGGCTGCTTCCCGCCACACCGACGCGCGGAGGAACAGGGTTTCCCCGTCCTTCCACTCATTGGACTGGCGGTCGAACGTGCGGGGCGTGGAAGCGATGGTGAAGTTCGCTACTGCCGAACCTGACGGGGTGAACCTCAGCTCGGGGTCATTGGTGAGATTACCGATGACCGTAATAGTCGTTTCGCCTGCCATCTACTGCCTCCTTGTTCGTTCCTGCGGGGTAAAGAATAAAAGCCGGGAGCTGAAATTACTCAGCAACGACCTTCTGCTCTTCGGGGCGGGTGATCTTGGTGCGCATGATGGTCTCGTTGAGACTCAGCTGGCGGTCAAGTTCCTTGGCGGTGTCCGGCTTGGCGGTGAAGTTCACCACGGCGTAGATACCTTCGGACTTCTTCTTGATGTCGTAAGCCAGGCGACGGCGGCCCCAGATGTCAACCTTTTCGATGGTTCCACCATCGTTGGTGATGACATTCAGGAACTTCTGAAGCGACGGCTCTACGGTACGCTCTTCGACCTCGGGGTCGATGATTACCATCAATTCGTAAGGACGCATATGTGAACCCACCTCCTTTGGGCTAAGCGGTTACGGCATTTCCGTAACAGGAGGTTCATTTGCGGTGCTGTGCATGCCCTTCTCCAAATTCGAGGCAGGACGCAGCACAGACTTCACTATCTTAGTGCATCGGGGAGGAATTCCGCGATTCGTGCGCTGACTCGAGGCTAGCGCGGCAGTGACCCGGGCGGGAGCAGCGGAGACTGCTATGTGGAAAACCGGACCGCCTGGAAATCCAGCGCACTTGCGGTCTCCGCTGCCGGGTTTGGGAGGTCAGAACGCCGAAAGCCTTACCCGCACCGTGTCCGCCGCTACCGAGACGCTGCCACGGAGGTAGAAATCCACCTGGTCCGTCTCCTTCTCCCACTCGGGGCGGGTTCTGCTGAAGGACGCATTCCGCTCGTACGTCACCGACGCTTCCCCAGGCGTGGCGCCGCTGAGCCGCCACGTGCCGTCGAAGGACCGTTGCATCGTGTAGTCCGGTTCGGAGGTGATGGACCACTTCACGTTCCGGACGTCACCGAAGGCAAACCCCGAAAACGGGCAGCCCTGGGGATCCATCTCCGTGGATTTGGCGCAGGCGGCCAGGGCGGCGTCAACCTGGCGGGATGTTTCGGCCTGGAGGTGCTCCGAAGCCGTCACAGTGAGTTTCGCGTCCTCTGGAGCCTGGGGCGCAGACCCGACGGCCACCAGCACTTCCTGTTTGGCGGCCGCAAGGTACTTTTCATCTTCGGGAAGGCCGACGGAGTACGAGCCCGGGAAAGCCGGAACGCTGAAGTACGTGGAGAACGCATTCTCGTTCTCCTGCCCTGTCGGCACGGTGACACCGTTGATTGAGAGGGAGTTCACGGCGGCATCGGCGGTGACGGCGACGCGCTGCAGCGGAGTGCTGCCGAACGTCCAGTTGTCATCGAGGAGTTCCGGCTGGTTTTTGCGCAGGCTGAACGCCTGCTCGTGCTTCCGCCCGCCTTGCCTGAGCTCGACGTGCACCACCGCTGCCTCGCCGGACACCTTGCTTGACAGCACCTCGAAGCCCTCCACCCGGTTTCCGGCCGCCCGGAAGACCTCGTTGGTCAGCAGGACCCTCTCCTCATTGGGAATGTCGGGATCCAGAATGCCGAGGGCTTTCTCGGCATCTCCGTCCACCAAGGCCTGAACGTATTCACGCACCAGCTGGTCCGGGCCGGCCTTGACCGCGTTGACCGCCACCACAGAACCGACAGCCAACACAACGACAGCTCCGACAGCCGACAGCGCCACCAGCGCGCGCTTCTTTCCCTTGGCCGAAAGCTCCCGGGCCATGCCGGACTCCGGGGCGGGACCGGATTCCGGGGCGGGACCGTAGCCGTAACTGCTTCCGGGCGCGGTGCCAGCGGCCGCTTCCGGGCTGTCCGGGCCCGGCCCCGAGGGCGCCGCCGGTGCCTCTGCGGACCGGGGCGGAAACACGCGGGCAAGCCGCTGCAGCCGGGCCGGCACGAAAGGCAGCAGGTAAGGGGCGAGGAAGCGGGCCACCACTTCCACCAGCAGCCCCCATGCCAGGAAGACCGCGGGCGACCACCAGGCCGGGGCCAGAAGAAACTGCCCCGAAGCGAGTCCCGGGACGTCGAAGCCCGCTTGCGCGGTGAGCAGCGGCATCAGCAGCAGTCCCAGGGCAAGGAACGCCGCGGGCACAGGAATCCACGACAGAATATCGGTGGTCGTCGCACGCCCCCGGCGAAGCAGAACAGCAATGCCTGTAACAACCGTGCAGGCCAAGGCCAGCGCCAGGGCGGCCCAGGCGCCGGCTGCTGCATCAGTGCCGGCCACATCCGCTCCGAACCCGTACACCAGGTGATCATCGCTCCGGCTCTCCCGTCCGCCCAGGATCTGTGACGTCTCCGTGAGTACACGCAGGCCTCCGAGATGCCCGGCCACGAGGCCGTAACCCACCGCGTTGCCGATCCACAGGGGGCCGGACAGAAGGGCGCTCCAGCCCCCGGACACCGCGGCTGTGATCCATGCAGCGGGAGCGGCGACGGCAGCAAAGCAGGAAGCATGGAACGCAACCGCGGCGAGGGGCAGGTTTAGTGCGCCAAGAACGCGTGCCGGACGAGCGGGCGGGGTGCGGCGGGCAACGACGCCGCTTCGGGCCACCGCGGACATTCCCGCGCCGACAACGAAGGCCACGACAACCGACCAGGGATTGCCGGCGGACAGTGGCTCGACAGTGACAGCTTCGGTGGCGGGATACCGGATAGAGGCTGCTGCCGCCACACCATTGACCAGCAGGGAATAGGCCACACCGGTAACAACAGACTGGAGCAGGAGCTGAGGCCTGCCAGCCGAAGGGAGTCTCTGCTCGGCGACGCGGCTGCCGAAGTAGACACACAACGCGCTGGCCAGCAGCAACGTCACGGGAACCACATAGGCCATCCCGTCCCCGCGGATCGTTCCCAAGAAGGGCACAGCACCCTGGACCACGGTATCGACGGCGCCCAAATGCGCCATGGCAACGAGTTGTGCCGTGAGCTGGCCCAGCTGTGACCAGGCATCCGGCGCTTCCTCCGCGGGCAAGGCTCCGTCAAGCGCCGGGACCAGGGTGCCCTGGCTCGCGGCAATGCCGGCAAGCGTGAGCACCAGCAAGGCAAGGCTGAAGATCAACACCGCCAGGTAGGACGCTACGGAGACAGCGGCACCCGCCCAGAGCCGGCCAATATCCAGGGCGCCGGAACCCCGGGGCGGCTCGGGAGCCGTTCCGCGCTGAAGGTACTCCGCCGCCGTTCCGGGCTGAAGAGCTTCCGGAGGTGTTCCGGGCGGGTTCGGCGGCAGTTGCGGCGCGGCGTGCGCGGAAACAGGTGGTTGATGCGACATTTTCCCCAATTTTCTGTCGGACTCCGAGTGTCGCTGTGAATCTAGAGGGAAAACCGCCGTGGTGCCAGTCATATGACGGGCAGATGTGGATAAGTTCCACAGAACGAAATACTGGAGCCATGACGATTTTGAAGTCGGTTCTGCTTTTCGCCCTTGCCGCTGCCGCTGAAATCGGCGGTGCCTGGCTTATCTGGCAGGCGGTGCGGGAAGACAGGGCGTGGTGGTGGGCCGGGCTCGGCGTCATTGCCCTGGGAATCTACGGCTTTATGGCCGCCTTTCAGCCCGATGCCAATTTCGGGCGCGTCCTGGCTGCCTACGGCGGGGTGTTCATCGTGGGTTCGCTGCTCTGGGGCATCATCCTGGACGGCTTCAGGCCGGACCACTGGGACCTCATCGGCGCAGCCGTGTGCCTGGCCGGGGTTGCGCTGATCATGTTCGCGCCCCGACAGGGCTGACCCTGCAGCGGCGGTGCGCCGGAGAAAGCAGGAAGCACAAAACCGCCCGCCGGGCGGGCCGTTGCGGCCCGCCTGGCGGACGGTTCATTTCAGGTTCAGCCGATTCAGGCGGAAACTACGGCCAGGGCGGTGGACAGCAGGAGCGACTCCCGCGTGGATTCGAGGATCACCATGCCGATGATGAGTGCGACGATGCTGCCGATCGCCAGCCAGGTCAGGTAGGGGAAGAGCCACATCTTCAGTGCGAGGTCCTTGGCGCCGGCACCCATCCTCTTGCGGAGGATTAGCTGTGCACTTTTGTAACAGAGCGGAAATCTTTGCCAGAAAGGCAGAACTACGCCGCTGCCCCGAAGAAACGCTCTGCCACCTTAGCAAGGGCAAACGGATCCTCCACGCCGCACAATTCCCTGGCCGAGTGCATGGACAGGAGGGGCACGCCCACGTCCACGGTCCTGATGCCCAGCCGCGTGGCCGTCAGCGGTCCGATTGTGGACCCACATGGCATCACGTTGTTGGACACGAACTCCTGGTATGGGACGCCGGCCTCGCCGCAGAGCCGCGCCCAGAGGGCAGCACCCGCAGCGTCCGTGGCGTACCGCTGGTTCGCGTTGATCTTCAGCAGGGGCCCCCCGTTCAGGACGGGGCGGTTGACGGGATCGTGGCGTTCCGGGTAGTTCGGGTGGACCGCGTGGCCGGCGTCGGCGGAAACGCAGAACGACGCCGCAAACGCCTGCCGCCGATCGCTCGCCGAGGCTCCGAGGCCGTCGGAAATGCGGGTAAGGATGTCCTTGAGGACTGGTCCGGAGGCACCCGAGCGTGACGCCGAGCCGATTTCCTCGTGGTCGAAGGCGGCCAGCACCGCGATCGGGGCGGCTCCGCCGCCGCCTTCATGAGCGCCGCTTGAGCTGGCCGAAGAGTGCGCGGCAAGGGCCGCGAGTCCGGCATGCGTTGCCGAAAGGTTGTCCAGGCGGCCGGAGGCAAAAAACTCACTCTTCGCCCCGAAAACCGCAGGTGGCTGGGTGTCTGCGATGACGACGTCGTATCCGCCGATCTGCGCAGGGTCAACAGGGCCGGTGGCCGTGACGCGTTCGGCCAGCAGCCCCAGCAGGTCCTCGCCGGCGGGGTCGCCGAGTCCGAAGACCGGGTTCATGTGCTGCTGCTTGTCCAGAGTGAGGCCCTCGTTCACCGCCCGGTCCAGGTGGATGGCCAGCTGCGGAAAGCGCAGGAGCGGGCCCGTGGCAGTGAGGTGCTGGGTCCCGTCCAGCAGAACGAGGCGCCCGGCGAGCTGCAGTTCACGGTCCAGCCATGAGTTCAGCAGGGGTCCGCCATAGATTTCCACGCCCGCCTGCAGCCAGCCGAACTTTCCGGTGGTCGGTTTGGGCTTGAGCTTGAACGACGGCGAGTCCGTGTGCGTGCCCAGGATGTTGAATCCCGTGGTGGGGCCTGCGCCTTCCGGGGTGACCCACGCGATCAGGGCCCCGTCTCGGATCACGTAGAACCTGCCTGACACCTCGTCCCAGGATTCCCGCTCGGCCAACGCGGAAAAGCCTGCCTCATCCAGCCTTCGCGCCGCTTCGTGGACTGCGTGGAAGCTCGACGGCGAGGCGCTGACGTAGTCGCCGAGGTCCCGGATGTGGTCTGCGGCTGAGGAGTGGAGAGGCATGGCTCCGAGTCTAGCGCTGCCCTAGATGGTGACGTTGAGCCCGGCGGTGTACCCGGCCGATGCCGACCCCGACATGGTGGCCAGCTGGTAGATGCCGCCGTCATCACCGAAGACGTTGTCCGACTGCAACGTGGTGTTGGGAAAGTTCCGGGCGCTGGTTTCATATCCCGCGGACGCGTAGACGTCCTTGCAGGCCGCGTCTGTCATGGCAATCTGCGAGACGGCCAGGACCTGCCCGGCCGCCGTGGCGTTGTTCATGGATTCGAAGACTTCGAAGTGGATATGCGGCCAGCGGCCGTTGTAGGCCCCCGGATAAATGGTCTTGAACGTGACCTGCCCGTTGGCGTCCGCCTCCTGCACCCCGCGGAGGTAGTTCTCGTTTTCCAGCCCGGAATCGTACAGGGAGTACCTGCCCTCGCGGTCGCAGTGCCAGGCGTAGACGGCTGCGCCGGCGAGGGGCATACAGCCGTTGGCGTTGTCGAGCAGGGTCAGCGTGACTGCCAGCGGCACGCCGTCGGCCTTGGTGCTGGACGTGCCGAAGCTGGACGTCATGTCCTGCCGCACCGCACCGGACGCTTCCAGGACGTTTGGCCCGTTGGACCCGTCGCCGGGGAACGGTCCGGCAGTTTCCTGGGGAATCTCCACACCGCACTCGGCGATAGCGCGGGTCACGGTGGGAGAAGCCGCGGGCGCCGTCGTCGTTGCCGTGGACCCCGGGGCGGCAGGCGTTGTTCCGGCAGGCGACGAAGCGCCGGAGCTGGATCCGCCGGGCGTGCACGCCGCCAAGGCGGCGGCAGCTGTCCCGGCGCCGAAGAACATGCCCAGGGAGCGACGGGTCATGAGCGTGGAAAGGTCGAACTCGAGACCGCGGTCATGGTTGGGATGTGGTTCGTGCGGGGGCTGCTGCCCGGCCGGAGTGCGTGATGTGTTCATGGATCCATGAAACGCCAGTCGGCTATGGCCGGGATAGGGCAATCCTGTGGAGGAGCTGTGGGCGCAGCGCAATCACGGCCAAACAGCCGGCTCAGTAGTCCGGATTGCTGGGCGTCACGAGCCCCGTTTCGTACGCGTAGACCACTGCCTGGACTCGGTCCCGCAAGTGCAGCTTCGTGAGGATCCGCCGGACGTGGGTCTTGACCGTGGCCTCGGAGAGGAAGTATCTGTGCGCGATCTCAGCGTTGGACAGTCCCTCCGCCATGGCCTCCAGCATTTCCGTTTCCCGCGGAGTGAGGTCCTGCAGCAGCGGATCCCGGCGGGCAGGCGCACCGGCGGCGGACGGGGCAGCTGAACCGCCGCCGCGGACGTACATCTCCAGGAGGCGCTGCGTGACGCGCGGCGCCACGACGGCGTCGCCGCTGGCCACCACCCGCACGGCCTGGACAAGCTCGGACGGGGCCACGTCCTTGAGCAGGAACGCCGATGCTCCGGCCTGCAGCCCGGCGAAGGCGTACTCGTCGATGTCGAAGGTGGTGAGAATGATGATCCTGGCCCGCGAACCGGAGCCCGTGATGGCGCGGGTGGCCTCGATCCCGTCAAGGACCGGCATCCGCACATCCATGAGCACGACGTCCGGCTCGAGTTCGCTGACCTGCCTGACGGCGTCGGCCCCGTCGGAGGCCTCGCCCACGACGTGGAAACCGGATTCTCCCTCCAGAATGAGCCGGAAGCCCATCCGCAGCAGTGGTTGGTCATCCGCCAGCAGGACCCGGACCTGTCCGGTATCACTCATTCTTCCCCCTTGGTGCCGTTCAGCGTCAGGACGGCCCGCACCCGCCAGCCGCCGTTCGCGGTCCGCCCCGCCTCCACCGTACCGCCGTAAATCCCCGCCCGTTCCTTCATCCCGGTCAGGCCCTGCCCGCTGCCCAATGTGCTGCCCGGACTGCCTGTGCCCACGGCTCCGGCGCTGCCGGCGGCGGTTCCCGCTGTGCCGCGGCCGTCGTCAACCACTTCGATGCTGACCGTGGAACCCTCCCGCAGCACCATGACGTCCACGCGGCTCAGCGCCCGGCCATAGCGCAGCACGTTGGTCAGCGACTCCTGCACTATCCGGTAGACCGTCAGCTGGAAGGCGGCGTCCGGGGGCAGGGCAGGCCCGGTATGGGAATAGTGCACGGGAAGTCCGGCCGTACGGAAGCCGTCGAGGAGCGTGGCGAGGCTGTCGGAGGCCAGCGGCTGGCGCGGCGCCTTCCCGGCCGGGCCGTCGTCGCGCAGGACGCCCAGGACCCGCCGCATGTCGGCCAGGGCGGTCCGCCCGGTCCTGGATAATTCGGCAAGAACGTCCGCGGCGCGGTCAGGATTTTTCCCGACCACGACGGCGGCGCCGTCCGAAAGACTGACCATGACGGTCAGCGAATGGGCCACGATGTCGTGCATTTCCCGTGCGATGCGGTTCCGCTCATTGACCGAACCCAGGCTGGCTGCCTGGGCTGCCCACGCGGCGACTTCCTGTTCGTGCTCCCGGCGCTGGCGGACCGAGATCCCGATGCCGGTGGCGACGATGTTGGAAAGCGCGATGCTCGTTCCCGCGGCAATGCTCGAAATCACCTGAAACTCTTCGGGTGACGCTGCATGCGCCGGCAGTTGCCGCTCCAGCGGACCCTCAGTCGCGAAGAAGTACAGCAGCGCCAGCGGGGCGGTCGCAAGGGCAAGGGTGATCAGCGCAAAGCGCCGGGTGTGCACCACGGCCACGGCATAGAGCGAAAACCAGAGTCCCGCCGAAACGTTGGAGCCCCACGGATGCAGCAAAGTGACGGCCACTTCCACCAGTGCGATAAACGCGACGAGGGCAACCGGATGGCTCCGCCGGAAAAACAGGGACAGTGCGACGGCAACGAGCAGGCCTGCCGCCAGCCATCCGCCGTCGCGCACTGCATCAACCATTGTCGGTGTCACCAGCAGCAGGTAGCTGGCGGTGACCACCGCATCCATGAGCCGCGGATGCCGGTGCAGGTAGCGGCGGAGACGGCCGCGGCGCCGGGCGGAAATCTCGGCGAAGGACGCGCCGGCCAGGCCGGCCGGCGCG
Source organism: Arthrobacter sp. GQ119 (assembly GCF_059759125.1). Classification (NCBI taxonomy): domain Bacteria; kingdom Bacillati; phylum Actinomycetota; class Actinomycetes; order Micrococcales; family Micrococcaceae; genus Arthrobacter; species Arthrobacter sp. GQ119. Next base: position 66,967 of record NZ_JCAXEA010000007.1, read on the forward strand.
TCCCTCACGGGAACAGCTTCAGTCATGGATGGAGGGCGGGTGCGGGCCTACACATCACGCTTTTTCAGCAGGACCATGGCGATGACCAGCGGCACCACAACCCAGGCGCCCAGCACCAGGGCCGCCTGCCAGGCTTCGAGCGTGTCCGGGACGTGCTCCAAGGCGGTCAGCGGATTGATGGTGTTGCCCGGCAGGTACTTGCGGGCTTCCTCGAAGAACTCGCCGGGAATCAGCTGGAAGGCGATGGGGGCCACGAAGAACAGTCCCACCAGGCTCATAATGCCGCCGGCCGAGTTGCGGACCAGGGTCCCCATTGCCATGCCGATGGCTGCCACTGCCGCCACGTACGCACTGTTGACGAGCAGCAGCTTGACGGACTGCGAGCTGCCGAGGTCCAGTGCGAGCCCATAGTTGTCCAAGATCGGAACAGATGCCAGGCCGGCAATATACGTCGACACGGCCGTCAGGAGGAAAGCGCTGACCATCACGACGACGAGTTTCGCGACGAACGCCGGAATCCGCTTGGGGACGGCGGCGAAAGTGGAGCGTGCCATTCCAGTCGTGAACTCCGAGCTCATCAGCAGCACACCCAGTGAGCCGAGGATCAGCTGGGCGAACGCGATGCCGGACGTCGGCACGGTGACCGCCAGGTCCCCGCCCTGGGCCGCAATGGCCTCCGCAGCCTGGGGATCGGATGCCGCCGCATCAGCGAACTGGCCGGTTCCCCACGCGGAGAGCGCGCCGAATCCCACCATGACCACGGCGGTTGAGGCGAGCAGGATCAGGGTGGACAGGAGGGTGCGGAACTTGATGAATTCAGAGTTCAGGACCCGGACGAAGCTGGGGCCGGGTCCGGGACGGGCGGCGTTGTTGACGGGACCGGCACTGCCGGATCCGGGCTGGGCGAAGGTTGATGTGCTCATGGCTCTAGTTGCCTCCGGGCTGGGCGGGAACCGGAGCCCCCGTGGTGATCAGCGAGTGGTATTCGACCTCATCCTTGGTCAGTTCCATATAGGCCTCTTCCAGGCTGGCCTGCAGGGGAGTGAGTTCGTAGATCATGACGCGGTTGTCGAGCGCCGCGCGTGCGATCCTGCGGGAGTCCAGGCCTTTGACCTCGAGGAGCTCGTGGTCCTGCACTTCAATGGAAACCCCGTTTCCGGCGAGGACGTTCATGAGCTGCTCCGGCTGATCCGTACGGACGCGGGTCCTGCGCTGCCCGTTGCCGGTGATGATGTCCTTAATGGGTGCGTCGGCGATGATCTTGCCGCGTCCGATCACGATCAGGTGATCCGCGGTCAGGGCCATCTCGCTCATGAGGTGGCTGGACAGGAACACCGTGCGGCCCTCGGAGGCCAGGAACCTGACGAGGTTCCGGACCCACACGACGCCTTCGGGGTCGAGGCCGTTGACGGGTTCGTCCAGGATGATGGTCTGCGGGTCGCCGAGCAGCGCGGCGGCGATGCCGAGGCGCTGCCCCATGCCGAGGGAGAAGCCCTTGACCTTCTTCTTGGCGACGTCGCCCAGGCCCGTCATCTCGATGACTTCGCGGACGCGTTTCTTGGGGATGCTGTGGGTGGCGGCCATCGCCAGCAGGTGGTTGTAGGCCGACCGTCCCGTATGGACGGCCTTGGCATCCAGCAGGGCGCCGATCTCACGCAGCGGAGCCGCGTGCCGGGCGAAGGGCTCACCGTTTACGGTGACCGTTCCCGCCGTCGGGCTGTCCAGCCCCATGATCATGCGCATGGTGGTCGATTTGCCGGCCCCGTTGGGGCCCAGGAATCCGGTGACCCGTCCGGCCTGGACGGTGAAGTTGACGCTGTCGACGGCGGTTTTGTTGCCGTAGACCTTTGTCAGGCCTTGTGCCTCAATCATGGAAGCGGTCCTTTGCGTGCTGCGGAGTGCCGGTTGGGTGTGCACGTTCCACGCTACCGACGCCCCCGGCCGATTTCGCCGGTCTCAGGGATGATTCAGGGTCGATTCAGGGTCGGCAGTGTCATCCCGATGGATGAGCCTCAGCCCTCATCCAGTGGTGAGTAGTACGTCAAAGCGCCCCGTTTGAGGGTGAACTCGGCCACCCTGACGCCAGGCACGGTTTCGCCGTCTACCGCGAGCACCATGGGTGCGGAGCCGGCCTCAATCCGCACACGCGTGGCCTCCCTCAGATGCGTGATCCTGGACGTCGCCACGGTGCCTGTCAGCACGGACCACAGCATGCGGACGCGGGCGAACGACTCATCCGCCGTGATCATCCTGACGTCCAGCACGCCGTCATCCAGCACCGGGCGGAGGAGCGGGGCGTGGTCCCTTGGATAATGGCGGCCCCGGCCGAGGTACATGATCCACACTTTGTGCCGAACCCCGTCAACCATGATCGTGAGGGGCTTTTCGACGGCAAACGTCCGGAACATCGCCACCACCCCGGCCAGCGGCTTTCCCAGTGCCGGCTGGAGCTGTTCGCGCCGGCGGACCAGGTTCGGGTAGAGGCCGATGCTCGCGGTGTTGAGCATGATGAGGTCGGTCTTTTCGGGGTCCTCCGCCAGCCCCCGTTCGACCGAGACGATGCCAACGTCCGCCCGGGCTGCCTGGCCCTCACTGGCGGCTGCCACCGCTTCCCTGAGTGAAGGCGTGCCGGCGTCGCGGGCAAAGTGGTTCAGCGTTCCCCCGGCGAGCACCAGGAGGGGAAGGTTGAGCTGGATAGCGGCGGCCGCAGCAGTGCCGACGGTGCCGTCCCCTCCCCAAACGCCGAGTGCGCGGATGCCGGGGCTGGCGGCCGCGAGCCCCATCTGTTCTGCCACATCATGGTCAGGTTCGATAATAGTTATATGCGCCCGAGGGAATACTTCCTGGAGCGCAGCTGCGGTCTCCTCAGTGAACGAGCCGCCGAGTGTGTTGACGGCGATGCTGAGGCCTTCGCCTTGCGGCAGCTTCGCCACTTCGACCCGGCTCCTCGTCGTGGGCGGAAACGGCGGGCGGACGGGCCACCAGGTCCTGGTCACGAGGGCGGCGCAGGCGCCAATCGCCGAGCCGAAAAGGACATCGGACGGCCAGTGCGCTCCTGTATGCACCCGGGAGTATGCAACGCCTGCGGCGACGGGCGCCACCGCCGCCCCCAGTGCCGGCTGGACGAACCCCGTGCCAAGCGCGAAGGCAACTGCCGATGCCGAATGCCCCGAGGGCATCGAGGAACTCGTGGGCTGCGGATGCACGAAGCGGAACACCGGCAGGTGCTCCGGCAGGGGCCGCGTGCGTGGCAGCAGTGTTTTGAAGCCCAGGTTGGTGATGGCGGATGCCACGCCCTGGGCAAGAAGGCCGTGTACGGCAGCCCGGCGGGTGCGTCCGGGAACAAGGGCGGCCAGGGCGGCGACGCCGAACCATAGCTTGCCCTTGTTGGCGGAAGCGGAGAGCCTGCGGAAGAAAGTGTCATGGTGGCCGCCCGGGAATTCCGAGACCAACCGCAGCAGGGCACGGTCCATGCCGGCCACCCAGCCCGGGCCCCTTCGCAGCATTCTTCGCATTTCCCCACCCTACCGCCGGCCCCCATGGAGGGAACGGGCACCGCTCCGGCGGACTTACTTCCGGGAAGAAAGCGGCTTGGCGACGCCCGCAAGCAGCAGTGCCACCAGGATCGGGGCGCCAATCGCCAGGAGCGCGAGATGGATTCCGGTGAGGTCGCCCAGATAGCCGAGTAGCGGCGGGCCGGCAAGGAAGGCCACGTAACCGATGGTGGACACAACGGACACCCGTGCTGCCGCGTGATTCGGATCGTCCGCTGCCGCGGACATGCCCATGGGGAACGCCAGGGCGGCTCCGACTCCCCACAGTGCCGCCCCCACAGCGGCCAGCCAGACGTTGCCGGCGAAGACGAACAACCCAAGTCCGGCCGCGGCCGCCGCCATGCTGGACCGCAGTACCGCCACGCGTCCATACCTGTCAATGACGCTGCCTCCGACGAACCGCATGCCCGTCATGGCCAGGACAAACAGGGCAAACAACAGCGCGCCGGTGGATTCCGATGTGCCGAGGCCGTCAACGGCGGCCTTCGCGATCCAGTCGTTGCCCGCACCCTCGGTCAGGGTCGCACCGAGCACCACCACGCCGATGAGCAGGGTCCGTGAGTCACGCCAGGCGGAGGGACCACGGTCCGGCTTGGCCTCCTCGGCGGGGGATTGCTGTGCCGCCGCCTCATGGGGAATAAAATAGCGCGGCGTAATGAACGTCAGGACGGCAACGACGGCGGCGATGACCAGCAGATGCTGCGGCAGTCCGACTCCCAGCCCGGAAAGACCGGCGCCGATGAGTGCCCCCACGAAGGCGCCGCCGCTGAAGGCCGCATGGAACTTGGGCATGATCGTCCGCCTGAGGCGATGTTCGACGTCGGCGCCTTCAACATTTTGCGAAACATCCCACAGCCCGATTCCGATGCCAAAAAAGAACAGTCCCACAGCAGTGCCCGGAACCGACTCCGCCAGCAGTGACACAGCGATTGCCACGCCGGCCAACGCGGCCAGAAAACCGCCTGCCCGCACGCTGTTCGAGGTGCCGATCCGCCCAATGACGTGCCCTGCGGTGGGCAGCGCAATCAGTGAACCCACCGCCGTGCACAGCAGGAGCGTCCCCATCTGGCCGGACGAAATGTGGAGCGTCTCCGTGACCGCCGGAATACGGGCCGCCCAGCTGGCGAAAATCAGGCCGTTCGCACCAAAAATGATGAACGTGGCTATGGCTGCGGCGGATACCTGGCGGTCGGCGATCTGCTGGGTGGTAGTCATTCGATAACTCTAGCGACGCCCGCCGCCCCCGGCAGGCTCACCCCATGGCCTACCGGGCGCGCTCTACCCGCTTTTCGTCCCACACGGGCTCCGGGGATTCATAGACCCGGCCGTCCGAGCCGAACACCAGGAAGCGGTCGAAGGTCCTGGCGAACCAGCGGTCGTGCGTCACGGCCAGGACTGTGCCCTCGAAGTGGTCGATGGCCCGCTCGAGCGCTTCGGCAGAATGCAGGTCCAGGTTGTCCGTGGGCTCGTCGAGCAGGAGGAGCGTGGCGCCGGAGAGCTGCAGCAGCAGGATCTGGAACCGAGCCTGCTGGCCGCCCGAGAGCGACTCATATTTCTGCTCGGACTGGCCGGCCAGCCCGTAACCGTCCAAGGCTCCGGCGGCTGCCTCGCGGGCGAGCCCGGAGCGGTGTTCGTCGCCGCGGTGCAGGATTTCCAGCAGCGTCTTGCCCAGCAGATCGGGGCGGACATGGGTCTGCGCGAAGAATCCCGGACGGATGCGGGCCCCGAGTTTCACGGTCCCCTCGTGGGGCACTTCGGCGATCTCGACATCGGACACCGGCAGGTGCTCCCGCTCCGGATCGGTGCCCCCTGTGGCGAGCAGGCGCAGGAAGTGCGACTTGCCGGAGCCGTTTGAGCCCAGCACACCCACCCGGTCCCCAAACCAGATTTCGGTGGAGAACGGCTTCATGAGGCCGGTCAGCTCGAGCTTTTCCGCCACCACGGCGCGCTTGGCGGTGCGCCCGCCCTTGAGCCGCATCCGCACGTTCTGTTCGATGGGCAAGGCCTCGGGCGGCCCGACCTCCAGGAACTTCGCGAGGCGCGTCTGCGCGGCGTGGTAGCGGTTGGCCATGTCCGAGCGGAACGCCGCCTTGTTCTTGTACATGTTGACGAGTTCCTTGAGCTTCACGTGCTCCTCGTCCCAGCGTTTACGCAGCTCCTCAAAGCGGGCGTTGCGGTCGGCCCTCGCCTCGACGTAGGAGCCGAAGCCGCCGCCGTGCACCCACACTCCGGCGCCGTTGATGCCCGGCTCGAGGGTAACGATGCGGCCCGCGGCGTTGTTCAGCAGCTCACGGTCGTGGCTGATGAAGAACACGGTCTTCTTGGATTCGTTGAGCTTGGCCTCCAGCCAGCGTTTGCCCGGGACGTCGAGGTAGTTGTCCGGTTCGTCGAGGAGCAGCAGCTCGTCGGGCCCGGCGAAGAGCGCCTCGAGCACCAGCCGTTTCTGCTCGCCGCCGGAAAGGCTCGACGCCGGGCGGTGCTGCGCCCGGTCGAACGGGAGTCCCAGCGCGGCCATGCAGACTTCGTCCCACACGGTCTCGACGTCATAGCCGCCGGCGTCTCCCCAGTCCACGATCGCCTGCGCGTACTGCATCTGGGTGGGCTCGTCGTCATGCTCCAGCATGGCGAGTTCCGCGTCGTCCACCGCACGCGCAGCGGCAGCCAGCGCTGCCGGGGCTGCCGAGACCAGGAGGTCCTTGACCGTGGAGTCGTCCCGGACCTGGCCGACGAACTGGCGCATGATGCCCATGTTCCCGGACCGTCCGATGACGCCTTCGTCCGGGGTGAGGTCGCCGGCGATGATGCGGAACAGGGTGGTCTTGCCGGTGCCGTTGGGTCCGATCAGCGCGGTCTTGGTGCCGTCAGGGACTTTGAAGGTCACCCCGTTCAGCAGCTGCGTGCCGTCGGAGAGGAAGTAGTCGATGCCGGAAACGTCAATATGGGCCACTGATCCATCTTCCCACGGCAGCATCCAACCCTCCCTCTCGTCCCGCCTGCGGAAACAGCGGGAGGGTTCGCTCAGCCCGCCGCGGTGAGGAACTTCTTCAGAAGCGGCCCGGACGTCGTGGCGCCGAGGCCGCCCTCCTCCACGAAAACGGCCACGGCCAGGTCGCCGTGCGTCGCGATGATCCATGCGTGGGTCTTCGGCGGGTTTTCGGTGCCGAATTCTGCCGTGCCGGTTTTCGCACCCACGGGCTCGCCGGGAACGTCAGCGAGGAATCCTGCGTGCCCTGACTCCACCACGGCGCGCATCATGTCAGCCAGGGACGCGGCTTCGGCGTTCGTCAGCGGTTTTTCCGCTGCCGGGGCGGGCGCCTCCGCGGTGACGGTCGACGACGGCGCCGCCCCATCTGCGGGCGGCGCGCTGGCCGCCTCGGTCGCCGATGGGGAGGCCCCCGGGGCCGCATCAGGGTTGAGGACCAGCACCGGCGAGACGGGCGCGCCCTTTGCCACCGATCCTGCCATGATTGCGGCCGCCAGCGGCGACATCAGCACCCTGCCCTGGCCGATCATGGCTGCGGCGTGCTCAGTTCCTTCTGCTTCGCCGGGAACGGATCCAAGGAACGCGTCGGCCCCCAGTTTCGGCGCCTCAACGGCCACGCCAAGGGAGGTGGCCGCCGACTCCAGCTGGGCCTGGGTCACCTTGTCCCGTGCGGCAATGAACGCTGTGTTGCACGAGTGTGCAAAGGCGTCGCGCAGGGTCACCGATCCCAGCGATTCCTTGGGGTAGCCCTCGGCGTTCTTGAACGTCCGCCCGTCCACCGTGAGCGTGGGTGTGCATTCCACCTTCGAATCGGGGGTGAGCCCGTTACGCAGCATGGCCAGCGAATCCACCACCTTGAAGGTGGAGCCGGGTGCGTACTGCCCCAGCATGGCGGTGTTGTAGCCGTTGCTTCCCTCACCCGACGCCGCGGCCAGAACAGCCCCCGTGGAGGGACGGAGCGCCACGATGGCGGAGGCAGGCTTGACGTCGGCGAGGGTGTCCTCGGCAATCTGTTGCAGCTTGGGATCAAGGGTGGTCTTGAGCGGTGTTCCGGCCGTGGCCTGGATCTCGAAGACCGTCCGGCGCGGGTCGGTGGGGGCGTCCCGGATCTCCGCTGCGGTGAGGTCGGCGCGCTGGACCCGGATGACAATGCCGTCCGTGCCGCGGAGCTGGGCATCGTACTGCTGCTGCAGGCCGCCGGTACCGATGACGTCACCGGCGGTCAGGGCGCCGTCGGACTTTTCGATCTGTTCCGCACTGGCCTCGCCCACCGTCCCAAGAACGGCCCGTGCGAAGGTGCGCGTGGGGGCAAGGGGCAGTTTGTCGGCGATGGCCCGGCCGCCGGGAATGGCAGCGATCTCTGCATCGGTCACGGCGCGGCCGGCGGTATCGCGGAGCGTGATGGCGGGAACGAAGGCCTCCGGCCCCGAATCCTCGACCTGCTGGGCATAGGCGGCGGGGTCGACGCCCACGAGTTTGGCCAGTTTCGTGGCCGAATCTGCTGGGTCAGCGTTGCCAAGCTTCGGTTTGTCGATGCCGACCTTCACCACGGGCCGGTACGTGACGAGCTGGACATCCTGGGCGCCCAGAATGTCTGCCCGCTGCGGGGACTGCGTGGCTTTGCTGAGGATCTCCCCTTCCGCGAGGTCCGGCACCAGCATTCCCGGGGACCAGACGGTCAGCCACTTATCGCCCGACTTCCGCAACTCAGCATTGACCGTGTACTTCCACTCGCTGGTCTCAATTTTCCAGCTGTAGTTCAGCGGGACGCTGGCTGTGTCCCCGTCGAGCTGGAGCTCGCCCGTCTCAACGGTCGGTTTCACCGGTTCGAGGGCCTTGAAGACCTGGTTCAGGTGGTCATTGGCGACGGCGGAGTCCCGGCCGTCGAACGCCACCGGACGCACATCCAGCCCTGCGACCGCGGATGCCAGCTGCGTGGCCGCAGCTTCGGCACCGCCGCGGCCGTCGTCGCAGGCGACCAAAGCCGTGCCAAGTATCAGACCTATAAGAGCAAGCGAAAGATTTTTGTAGTTCCCCATCGCGCCATTATCCCCCGCGGGAAATGCCCTTTCGCACTCCTTGGGTCAGATGCCGAGCGCCGGGACATCGAGGCCGAATATGTCTTTTAGGGCATATTTAGCCGCATGGAACCCGGGCATGCCGGTGACGCCGGGGCCCGGCGGAGTCGACGAAGAGCACAGGTATACGCCACGGGCAGGCGTCCGCCACGGCACCGGGGACACAACGGGGCGCTGGAGCAGGCCGCGCACGTCCAGCAGGCCCGCGCTGAAGTCGCCGCCGATGTAGTTTTCGTTGTACGCCGCGAGCTGGGCGGCGGTGGTCACTTTGTATTTGAGCACCACGTCCCTGAAGCCCGGCGCGAAGCGTTCCAGCTGGTCGATGACGGACTGGGCCATATCCACGGTGGAACCCGGCGGCACGTGGCAATAGCTCCAGAGGATGTGCCTGCCCTCCGGCGCGCGGCTGGAATCGACGGGGGAGGGCTGAGACACCAGCACATAGGGCCGCTCGGGGTGCCGGCCCTCCGAAACCTCATGTTCGGCCTGCGCTATCTCGGCCCGCGTGCCTCCAACGTGGACCGTGCCGGCGTCGGCGAGTCCGGGGGCTGCCCAGGGCACCGGGCCGGACAGGATGAAATCCACCTTGCAGGCGGCACTCCCGAAACGGTAGGACTCCAGTGACCGGCGGTAGGACGTGGGCAGCCTGCTCCCTGCAATCCGGGAAAGCGCCGGCGGTGCCACATCCAGCAGGACAGCCTTGGCGGGCTCGAGGTCGGCCAGGGACGTCACCGCAAATCCGGCCTGGATTGTTCCCCCGTGCGCCTCAACATCCTTCACCATTGCCGCTGCGATCGACGACGACCCGCCCACAGGAATGGGCCAGCCGTCCCCGTGCGCGAGGGCATTCAGGAGGAGTCCTGCTCCTGCCGCCGCAAGGGAGGGAAGGCGCCCCACAGCGTGGGCAGCCACCCCGCTGATGAGGGCCGGGGCCCGATCCCCCCGGAACCTGAGGTTCCAGAGCGGCGAGCCCTGTTCAAGGGTCCGGATGCCCAAGAGGGCAGCGGACAACGGGTCAGCCGGCATCCGCAGCAGTTGGTCCGATGAGGTCTGAACAATGCCGTCCAGGTGCCGGACCAGCGGTGCCATGAGCCTGCGGTAGGCATCGCCGTCTCGGCCCAGTTCGTCTGCGGTACGGTCAAGGGAGCGGTAGGCAAGGGCCGACCGTGCACCGTCCAGCGGTGACCCGAACTGGATTTTGGGCAGGGCCAGGCTGATGCGCCGGCGCAGTTCGAACGCCTTGAAGAACGGGGAGCCCAGCGCCATCGGGTGCACGGCGGAACACACGTCGTGCCAGTGGTTCTCCTCGATGAGCTGCAACGTCCGGGTGCCGCCGCCGATCTCTGCTGCCGCCTCGTAAACATGCACTTTCAGTCCCGCGCGGGCCATGATCACGGCCGCGGCGAGGCCGTTGGGTCCGGATCCGACGACGGCGACGTCAGGCACGGCGGGCGGCCGTCCGCCACGGGAGTACTGACGCCGACGGGCGCAGCAGATCCAGCCGGAGTCGGTCCGGCGCACCATCGAACGGTCCCCCATGGGGATCGTCGAGGAAGTGGCGGCGGATGGGGTCGTATGTCGGGTCCCAAATGTCAAGGGCCACGCGCAGCATGAGATATGCCGTTGCGAGCATATGTGCGCCCACCGCCAGAACGTAGTACGGCATGTCGATGTTGTGCTGTGAAACGCCGCCGCTGGTCACTTGGCCAAGATACATCCAGACGGCGGCCCAGTGCAGCCCTTCGAGGCCCTGCCAAATCAGGAAGTCCCGCCACCGCGGCCGTGCCAGGGCGAGCAGGGGGACCAGCCAGATGACGAACTGCGGGGAGTAAACCTTGTTGGTCAGGATGAAGGCCGCGACGATGAGGAAGGTCAGTTGTGCGAGCCTCGGACGCGTCGGTGCCGTCAGTGCCAGCACGGCGATGAGGACGCAGGCCAGCAGAAAGACATTGAGGGCGAGAGTGTTGATGGCTTCCGGAGTGAGGAGTGTCCACCGCACCCGCTCCGCCACGAGGTTGTAGGCGAACCACGGCGAGCTGAATCCTGCCGGCCGGTCCTGCGTGAACTCGAAAAAGTACTTCCAGCCGGTCAAATCCCTCAGCGCAAAGGGGAGGTTGACGGCCAGCCATGTGCTGGCGGCTGCCACCACGGGGACTACGAAAGCCCTGATTTTTCCGGTGCGCAGGGCCAGCAGGAAGATCGCCCCGAAAATCAGGACGGGGTAGAGCTTCGTGGCAGCTCCCAGCCCTATCAGGATGCCCGCCAGCACAAGCCGCTCCCGCGAAAAGAAGTACATGCCAAGGGCCAGCAGGGCCACTGCCCACATGTCCCAGTTGATGACTCCGGCCAGGACGATGCCCGGGGCGAGCGCCACCATCGCGGCGTCCCACGGGCGGCGCCGGGTCATCCGGGCCGTTGCCAGCACGGTGACGATCCAGACGGCGGTTATCAGCGTGGCATTGACGTCGAAGTAGGCCAGTACCCGTGCCTCAGTGGCGCCTGTCCCCGGGACTAACCAGGCCGTGGCGCCGGCAATGAGACCCATCAGAACCGGATACTCGAAAAGGGTGCCCTCGGTAAAGAACGGGAACGCTCCATCGCCCAGGCCACGGCTGCGGAAAAGCTCCGGAAAGTCGGAGTAGCAGGTGGAGTAGAACTGGGACGGCGTCGCCCAGCCATTGACGCGGCAGTAGCCCTTGATGGCGATCCCGGCCAGAGCCGCGAGCACGGTGAGGATGATCAGGACCCGTTCCACCGTGAAGAAGCCCGGGGCAACGATCCCCGGCGCCGAATGTCTTCCCAGGGGACCGCCGACGAGCTCCGTGAAGTTACTCAGCAGGCGGTCGCTCCGGCTCGGCACCACCAGGCGCGCACGCTGACGAGGGGGCGGCGGCTGAGTCTCCTGCATGGCTCCGAGCTTACCGGGGCACCGCGCCGCGGCGGGAGCCCGCGCACAGCCGCGCGGGCTCCCTGGGCAATGCTGTGGCCGGTGCGGCGCATCAGGCCTCCTTGCAAAAAGCAAACGTGTCAAATGCAAACACGCTGATCCGGCTCAGCGCAGGCTGCTCATTTGCTGGTGCATCCGGGCATATACGTCTTCCCGGTTCTGGTCCAGCAGCTGGCTATTGAACTGTTGCTGCCGGTCCCTCGCGGGAATTCGGCTCAGGAGAAGGGCTTGGAGTTTGCGAAGCATGGGGTTCACCTCCTTTCGGCTGGGTCGCAGCAGGACAAAGCGCAGGAAATTTGTGGCATGACAAATAAGGCCATTTGGGTTCGCCGGAAATGGCACAAATGGACAAAGGAATGCCCGGCAGGAATAGGAAATACGGCAAAAGCCCAAATGGTCCCGAAAACGGAAGCGCTGCGGAACCCCACCAAGAAGCAGGTTCTGAATTATGGGGAGCTGCGAAACCGCCAGGACTCCGCCAGATCAGGCCGCTGGCTCAGGAAATCCGCCAAGAAGGCAGGATTATCGTCCTGATAAACCCTACGCCGCTAGGAACACGCGAACAGCGGGTCAGCCGGCGAGTCTGCGATGACGGCGCAGGCCAGCAACGGAGGCGGGAAACGCGGTGATGGTCATCTTCCATCCGCTAGTCAAAGTAATCATTTTCCCAACCTCCTTTTCTGCTCTGCCGTGTTCCGGCTGACTGGCCGGCCAACGTGCGCCGATGACCCCGGCAGATCGCTCTGGGGTCAGAAACAAAAGTACACCAGGAATGATGCGGTTGACTACCTAATTTCAGACAATTTCCAAAATTAGCAACAAAGTATTGTTAGAGGCCCCAGCGGACAATGGCCGGTGTCCTTTTATCCCAGCCCAGAGTGCAGACTTTCGCGGTTCCCAGAATGAAGTGCCGGCCCTCTTCCGGGGCGAGCTCCAGCCATCGGGCCGTGAGGATGCGCGAGAAGTGCCCATGCGCCACGATCAGTACGTTATCCAGACCCGATTCCAGGACCCGGCCCACGATCTTGTCCGCTCGGGCCGCCACGTCCTGCAGCGTCTCGCCGTTGGGAACGCCGTGGGTCCAGATCAGGTAATCCGGGTTGTCCTTGCGGATCAGGTCCGAGCTGATGCCCTCGTAGTCGCCGTAGTCCCATTCGACAGCCAGCGGTTCGTGAACGGCGTCAGGGAACCCGGCGAGTTCGGCGGTCCTGCGGGCGCGGCGCAGCGGCGAGGTCAGCACGAGGTCGAAATCCACACTGTCCAGCACTTTGCGGGCTTCCACCGCCTGCTGTTCGCCTTCCACTGTCAGCGGCAGGTCGGTCAACCCGGTGTACTGGCCGCTCTTGGACCACTCAGTTTCACCGTGCCGCAGGATCCAGAGCTGGGGGCGGGCGATGTAGGCGGAATTCACTTAAGACTCCTCAGTTGGGGAAGTTTCGACGGCGGCGGGAGGCGTTGCGGGACCGGACGCCAGGGGCTGCGGTGCTTCAGGCGCAGACTCGGGCTGCCGCGCCCACCACGCACGCAGCGCCGATTCCGCGACCGACGGCTCCATAGGGCCGTTTTCCATCCGTTCCTCCAGCAGGAATTTGTAGGCCCTTCCCACGACGGGTCCGGGCTTGAGATCCAGGAGGGCCATGATCTGGGCACCGTTGAGGTCCGGCCGCACGGCATCCAAGGACTCCTGCTCACGCAGCGCCGCAATCCGGTCCTCGAGGTCGTCGTAGGCGAAGGCCAGCCGCTCGGCCTTGCGCTGGTTGCGCGTGGTGACGTCCGAGCGGGTCAGGCGGTGCAGGCGCTCCAGCAAGGGCCCGGCATCGGTGATGTACCGCCGGACAGCGGAATCGGTCCACCCGGCGTCGCCGTATCCGTAGAAGCGCATGTGCAGCTCCACCAGGCGCGCAACCGCCTTGATGGTGTCGTTGTCGAAACGGAGGGTCCTCATCCGCTTCGCCGTGAGTTTCGCGCCCACCATGTCATGGTGGCGGAAGCTGACCGCGCCGCCCGGTTCGAAACGCCGCGTAGCCGGCTTCCCGACGTCGTGCATCAGTGCTGCGAACCGCAGCACAAAATCGGGGCCGGGCACGGGGCCGTCTTCGTCGGTCTCCAGGGTGGCCGCCTGTTCCAGCACCTGGAGCGAGTGCTGGTACACGTCCTTGTGGCGGTGGTGCTCGTCGGACTCGAGGCGCAGCGCGGACACCTCGGGCAACACGAACTCGGCCAGGCCGGTGTCCACCAGCAGATCCACGCCCACCCGTGGGTTCCGGCCGCAGATGAGTTTCACGAGTTCATCGCGGACTCGCTCGGAGGAGATGATGCCGATCCGGTCGGCCATCTGTGTCATGGCGAGCCGAACGTCATCATGGACGGACACGCCCAGCTGGGAGGCGAAACGGGCGGCGCGCATCATGCGCAGCGGATCGTCCGAAAAGGAAGCCTCGGGGGCGCCGGGAGTGGCCAGCACGGCGGCGTGGAGGTCGCGGATTCCGCCGAAGGGGTCCACCAGCTCCAGGGAGGGCAGCCGCAGCGCCATGGCGTTGATGGTGAAGTCGCGCCGCAGCAGGTCATCGGTCAGCGAGCTTCCGAAAGCCACCACGGGCTTGCGGGACTCCGGATCGTAGGCCTCCGCGCGGTACGTGGTGATTTCGATCTGGAAACCGGCTTTGCGCATGCCGATCGTTCCGAAAGCGCGCCCGATCTCCCAGAAGTTGTCAGCCCACTTCTTAATCAGCGCCACGGTCTGGTCAGGCGTGGCATCGGTGGTGAAATCAAGGTCGGGAGAGGTGCGGCCCAGGAAGAGGTCGCGGACAGGGCCGCCAACGAGCGAGAGCTCATGGCCCGCGTCCACGAAGCGCTGGCCGAGCTCCAGGACCACCGGGTCCACCTGGAAATCGACGGTGTGGAGATCAGTCTTTTGATGTGCGTGCGCCATAGTTACTTAAGCTTGTCAGAAAACCCTGCCCAACCACACCAATCACAGTGATCGCGGGTGCTTGGGGGCAAACCGCGTCATATGCAGGACACCTGGAAGCCATGTTCCAGTCATCATCACGGGACAAGAGTCGTTAGAGTGGACTGCATGGCCCATCCAGTACCGAGCGCCCCCGGCAGGAGGACAAACCCACCGTTGCCGTCGGCAATCGGTGCACACGTCGCGCCTGCACCGCACTCGGCTCCGGCCTCCCTCCCGACCGTCGAGGAGATCTCCGCCGGCGGCGTCGTTGTGGACACGTCCGACGACGAATTGAGGGTTGCGATCATCGCCCGCCTTAATAGGGGCGGACGCCTGGAATGGTGCCTGCCGAAAGGCCATCCGGAGGGGCGGGAAAACAACGAGCAGGCCGCTGTGCGCGAGATCGCGGAAGAGACCGGCATTGACGGCAAAATCCTGGCTCCGCTGGGAAGCATCGATTACTGGTTCACCGTGAGCGGCCATCGCGTCCACAAGACCGTTCACCACTACCTGCTGCGCGCAACCGGCGGCGAGCTCACCATCGAAAACGATCCTGACAAGGAAGCGGTGGACGTTGCCTGGATCCCCATCCACGAACTCGCCCGCAAACTCTCCTTTCCCAACGAGCGCCGCATTGCGGATCTTGCCCGCGAGGTCCTGCCCGAACACCTCTAGGGGCCCCAGCGGCGGGCCCAGCGGCCCGGACAGGGTCGCCGCGGGTTACGGCAATATGCCTGCCCGGGTGAGACGATGAAGACGATGTCAGCAGCCAATCCACCATCCGAGCAGCCCGCCCAGCCCGGCGAACCGCCCTCCGGCGTCACGCCTGCCGGCGAGGCCGCCTCCAGCGCCGCCCAGCCCGGCGAAGCCCGGTCCAGCGCCATCATGGCGGCCGGGACCCTGGTCTCGCGCATCCTGGGCTTCGGCAAGACCTGGATGCTCGGCGCCGCCCTGGGACTGGGTTCCACGGTCAATGACACGTTCATCAACGCCAACAACCTGCCGAACCTGATCTTCCTGCTCGTGGCAGGCGGTGTCTTCAACGCCGTGCTCGTGCCGCAGATCATCAAGGCAAGCAAGGCGCCGGACAGGGGAGCGGACTACATCAGCCGGCTCCTGACGCTGGCGGTGCTGGTGCTCCTGTCCCTGACGCTGCTGGTGACGCTGCTGGCTCCCTTCGTCATCGAACTGACCACCCAGGGGTATTCACCGCCGCAGCGGGCTTTGGCCGTTACCTTCGCCTTCTGGTGCCTGCCGCAGATCTTCTTCTATGGGCTCTATGCCCTCCTGACCCAGGTCCTCAACGCCAATGGAGCCTTCGGCCCGGCCATGTGGGCACCCATCCTGAACAATGTCGTGGCCATTGCCGGCCTGGGCATGTTCATCTGGATTTTCGGCGCCAACGTGGCCAATCCTCATACGCTCGACAACTGGGGCAACACCCAGACCTTCTTCGTGGCCGGTTTCTCCACAATCGGCGTCATCGCCCAGACGGCCATCCTGCTGATCCCCGTTTTCCGGCTGAAGCTGGGCCTGCGGCCGCGTTTTGGCTGGCGCGGGGTGGGGCTTGGCCACGCTGCAAAGCTGAGCGTCTGGACGCTGCTGACCGCCGCCGTCGGTCAGCTCGCTTTCCTCTACGTGATGCGCATCGCCACCATTCCGGGTGCGGAGCGGCTCCGCCTCCAGAAAGCCGGCGACTTTGACTCCGCCGCGCTGCTTCCCGGCAACGCCGTGCTGGAGGTGGCCAGCCAGCTCTACCTGCTGCCGCACTCGATCATCGCGCTCTCACTCGCCACCGTGCTGTTCAACCGCATGACGCGCGCCTCGCAGGAGGGAAACCGCGACGAACTCCGCAATGCACTGTCGCAGGGGCTGCGCACGATGGCGGTCGCGACCGTGTTCGGTGCCCTCGCCCTCTTCGCTTTGGCCGGGCCCCTGGGCATGTTCTTCTCCGGCGGGCTCCGGACTGACGGAATCATGCTGGCCCAGACCCTCACCATCCTGGCGCTCAGCACACCATTCATGAGCGCGAACTTCATGATGTCCCGGGTCTTCTACGCCAATGAGGACGCCCGGACACCGTTCTACATTCAGTTGGTCCTGGCCCTGGTGAACGTCGTGGCGGCGTTCTTCATCCAGTTCCTCCCGTTCGACCAGATCATCTTCGCCATCGCCATTCTCTATACGGCCGGCAACATTCTCTCGGTGATCGTCAGCGCGTTCTTCCTGCGCCGGCTCCTGGGACATCTGGACGGACCGCGGATCGCCAACTCGTATATACGCATGGGTTACGCCGCGCTCGGTTCCGCCATTGCCGGCGTCGGCGCCCTCTGGCTGCTGGGCAACTACAGCCCGGTGGGCTTCGCCTGGGCCAACCGCCTGACCGCACTGGTGACCATCATCGTCGTCGGGCCCGTCATGCTGGCCGCCTACCTGCTGCTCCTGAAGCTGTTCCGCGTTACCGAACTGCGCGACCTGCTCCGTCCGCTGCTCGGACGGCTGGGCCGCGGCGCCGGGCCTGCGGCACCGGCAGCCGGTGGTTCTGCGGGCACCGTCGCGGATGGGACGCGGAGAGCCGCCGCCGGGCCCGGGTCGGGTTCCCATTCTGCGCAGCGGCCGACGGCGGAACGCGCCACAGTCTCGCTGGACACCGGATTGATTCCGCGGATCTCGGGCGAATTCGATTCCGCTTCCTTCCGTGCCGGACCGGCTCCCATGCCGGAACGAGAGGATGCCGGACGTTCCGGCGAGCCGGCATACCTGCCGGAGGAGGAGACGCCCAGCACCGCCCGCGGCAGCCTACTGCGCGAGGAGATCCCGCTGCCGGGCCGAAGGACGTTCCAAGGCAAGCCCGGTCAGAACCCGTACTTCAGGACCAGGCGCAAGAAGAAAAAATAATACACCGGGTCCGGCTTATCCAGCCCGTCTCACCCGGCCGTTGCACAGCATCGGCTAGGATCGAAAAAGAACAAGGGTAGTTGCGGGTCAGGTATCAGCCGGCTTGCCGGAGGTCTTTCCGCGGTGACGGCACACCAGGCCCGCGCAATTCCCGGACAGCCTAGGAGGAACACGTGTCCCACCCGATCGATGTCGGATCAGTACTTGGCGGCCGCTACAAGGTCACGGCCACAGTACTGACCTCGCATGACCAGGATCTGGTGCTGGATGGTACGGACCAGGTGCTCAACAGGCCGGTCAGCATCCTGGTGGCCGGCCCCCACAACGCTGACCAAGTGGCTCAGAGCGCCCGTGAAGTGGCCACCGGGGAACGCCCCGGCAGCGTACAGATCCTTGACCTCGGCGTCAGCGATGCCACCACCTACCTCATCACCAACCACACGTCCGCGGCTGACCTGCTGGACCTCGTAGTCGCGTCCAACCCTCCGTACGTTGAACCGTTCTTCACTGACACGCTGGGCAGTGAGATTTTCGGACAGGCCCGGTCCCATGAACCGGAACTCTACGACGACGAGGAAGAGGTAGACGCCGGCTACATCGATTACGGCGCAGCCCACCAGGGTGACTCCTATCCGGCTCACAGTGGCGGCCGCAGCTCCGGCCAGCAGTCGCCGGAGCAGCATGCCGGTGCCAGCGCACCGGCTGCTCCGGTCCGCAGGGCCCCCATCGTGCCTCCGCTTCCGCCGAGCCGCCCTGGCGTTCCGGCTTCAGGAGCCGCCGCAGGTCCCGGCGAGTCCTCAGGTGCCTCCGCCGGTGCTGGGGCAGGGGCAGCTGCAGCAGCGTCCGCTGCGGCAGCATCACAGGGCAGGCCGCGGACTGAGGTTCCGGAAAACACGGCACCCCAGCCCGTCCAGCGCGAAAACGTCGAGCAGGCCCTGCTCCAGCGTGAACGCAACAGCTCCGCGAACTCCACTGAAGGCGCGCATGAGCGTAACGCAGGGGCCCACGGCGGGGAGGATCATCCGAAGGTATCGCTGTGGTCGCAGAACGACTATGACTACGCACCCGATGATCGCTATGCCGATGACCAATACACCGACGACGATGTGGACGGCCACCACTCGGACCGGCAGGCCAGCAGCTTCCCTGCGGCCGCCGGAACCGGCCTCGCTTCGGCCGGCGGCAGCTACGACGATGACGATGACGATGAAGCCCGGCAGGAGCCGCGCTCCATGCGGTGGTTGGTGGGCGGTTTGCTGGCCGCAGTGCTGGTTGTCGGACTGATCTTTGCCGTCACCAACCTTGGCAGCCTCATCAAGCCTGCGCCTCAGTCCCAGGAAACGCCGGGATCCGTGGCGACTGCGCCTGAGCAGGCCGGCACCGGAAGCCCGTCGCCCAGCCCGAGCACCGCACCCGCGGCCGGACCGCCGGCAGTAGAGGGTGTCACTCGGTTGGGAGTCTTTGACTTTGCCTCCAACTACGACAACGACCTCACCAAGACCTTCGACGGCAACGCCGCCAGCTACTGGTCAGACATGGAGTTTGCGACCGACAACTGGGGTGGCCTGGCTCCTGATGGTGTATCACTCGCGGTCAAGCTGAAGGACCCGTCAAAGATCTCCTCCATCACGTTGAACCAGCTGGGTGCCTCGGGCGGTAACATCAGCGTCTTCACGAATGACCGGCCCTCCCTGGATGGTGCCAAGCAGGTGGGCACCAACAGCTTCACCTCGCCTGACCTGACCATGCCGCTCGCTGAGCCAGTCACTGCGGAGTACGTCATCGTATCCATCAAGAACCTGCCCCGGCTGGCGGCGCCGAAGACCCGCTACGGTTTCGGTCTCCGGCTGGCGGAAATCAGAGTCCAGTAGCGGAACTTATCCGTTTCCGGTGACCTTGCCGGCTGTACGTTTTCAGCTTGGTGCCATGACATGTAACGGGCATGCTCTGACGGAGCCCGAAACGGTACCCTTGGGGGACGTCTTATGATGGCGTGGTTGTGCAGGCTCCATGCGCCTCAGCGGGCCTCCACTACGTCTGGAATATTCGGCACCGCCAATCAGTTGTGCCATGTGGCCGGCCGAAAGCTGGTTCATCGATTAAGGAAGAGGTTCACCGTTCAGTGAGCAACGCAGAAAACACCGCGTCAGAAGTACGTGATGTCATCATCGTCGGCTCCGGTCCGGCAGGATACACGGCGGCTGTCTATACGGCACGTGCCAACCTTAAGCCGCTGCTTCTGGCCGGTTCCGTCACTGCCGGCGGCGAACTGATGAACACCACGGACGTCGAGAACTACCCTGGCTTTCCTGACGGCATCATGGGTCCGGACCTGATGGAGAACTTCGAAAAGCAGGCCGCCCGTTTCGGAACGGAAATCCAGTTTGAAGACGTCACGGCGTTGGACCTCGACGGCGATGTAAAGACCGTCACCATCGCCACGGGGGAGACCTTCCGCGCACGGGCCATCATTCTCTCCACCGGCTCCGCTTACCGTGAGCTTGGGCTTGCCAACGAAAAGCGTCTCTCCGGCCACGGCGTCAGCTGGTGTGCAACCTGCGATGGTTTCTTTTTCAAGGACCAGGACATCGCCGTCATTGGCGGCGGCGACTCTGCGATGGAAGAGGCACTGTTCCTCACCAAGTTCGCCAAGTCCGTGACGGTTGTCCACCGCCGCGACACACTGAAGGCTTCCAAAATCATGGGTGACCGCGCCCAGGCTCACGAGAAGATTAACTTCATCTGGAACACGGCCGTGGAGGACGTGCTCGGCGATGACAAGGTGACAGGCCTGAAGCTGAAAAATCTCTTGGACGGTGCCGAGTCGGAACTGGCAGTCACGGGCGTCTTTGTGGCCATCGGAAACGATCCCCGCACCGAGCTGATCAAGGACACGCTGGAGATGACGGACGCTGGAACTATCGCTGTGGAGGGCCGCAGCTCCCGGACGAGCATCCCGGGAGTCTTCGCAGCAGGCGATGTCGTCGACCCCACCTACCGCCAGGCCATCACGGCGTCGGGCTCGGGCTGTGTCGCCGCGATCGACGTCGAACACTACCTTGCAGACCTTCACGCCTGAACGGCGCTGAAAACACTTCGAAAGAGAGACGGGATTATGAGCAACGCAAAAGATGTGACCGATGCAAGCTTCAGCACGGACGTGCTGGCAGCCGACAAGCCGGTAATCGTGGACTTCTGGGCCGAATGGTGCGGTCCCTGCCGCAAGCTCGGCCCCATCCTGGACGAGATCTCTGTGGAATACAGCGAAAAAGTCGAAGTGGTCAAGGTGAATGTGGACGACAACCCGTCCATCGCCGCGGAGTACGGTATCACCTCGATTCCTGCCGTGTACCTGTTCCAGGGCGGCGAAGTGAAGAGCACAGTCATCGGTGCTAAGCCGAAGCAGTTCTTCGAGAAGGAATTTGCGGACGTCCTGTCCTAACCAAGAGGACAAGCCAGCCCCTATTAGCGGCGGGCGGTGGCCACCACTCCGGGAGAGTGGTGGCCACTTTTTTATGGACGCGGTCTTCTGGGACGAACGCACGGGAGCATCCGGTCACCGCGGGTTTGGTAACTGCGGGGATGGTCGCAGCGCTTTATTTCCCGCGGAGAACACCGGACGTGTCACAGCGAATCACTACATCAGGCAAATGTCCGGCGAAATGAACCGTAAGTTGTTTCGAAATCCCGCCTTCTTTTCTGAGATGGACGGAGACAGAATTCGAGCCTGCATTCCTGCGCGCAGCTGGGATGTTGTGCTGCGACGTCATCATGGACTGCATCCACCGGCCGACCTGTCCGATGATCCTTAAGCTGTCCAAGGGAGTAGCGTGCTCGACCCGGGAACAGCGTGCTGGGCCTCGACGACCGACATCGACGTTTCACGTGAAACAGCGCGGGTATTCGTCGCGCGACATCACCGCACTGAACGATGCGGCCCCCCGCCGCTGACCATCCCGGTGACCGCGTTGGCGGCCCTAGGCAAAGGTGTCCAAGTTGGAGGCCGGCCACTTGGATCGTCTCGCGGCGCTTGCCCTGTTCAGGAACCTATATCGCTGGACAGATTCATGTCGGCCGATCAACAACAACTTCAAGGAGTTCCTCAGAGTGATGTTGCGTTCCTGGAGCGTCGACAATGAGGGGAGTAGCAATGGGATGCATTAGCCCCCAGGCAGCTCATCGCACTTGTCCAGCATTGCGCGAAGACTGACACTCGTCGCGTGTATCGTCGCCCGTCATTCAAATTCCCGGCCGGGGCCTCCCTGCGGAGCAGCTCCCGCCGCGGGGATGCGGCGGTGCGGCGGTACGGCGGTACGGCGGTACGGCACTGCGGCCGGTTTCACGTGAAACGCTACGTGGCGTGCAATCACACCAACAAAGCCCGTCGACAACGCTAGGTGTCATGGACCGCCGAGAGCACAGGAAGGTGGTGCTTCACCTCATCGTCGACGCGTTCTACATCCGCTCGGGGCGACGTTTCACGTGAAACGAAAACCTACATCGGCAGGCGGACATGACTCGTAACCCGGGGGAGCACCTTGGGCCGGAACCTGCTTTGCGACTAGACAGCAATTTTCGGGTGAACAACATCAACACAATTACGTACAGCAGCCCTAACACGGACCTGAGGCCTCGGGCCGGAACGTTCTTTCCCGTACCACTGTAAGGCCGCAAACGACCCCCGGCACATGTGCAGCGACCCCGCGCCTCCTCGCATGCAACGGCTCGTAAAGTCCGCTGTATGAGCAAATCTCAGCATCACTTCAGACGGACAGCTGACCGGATCCGCCCCTCCTCAACCGGAGAAGTGAACTGTCCGAGAGCGAATCGTCCAAAGACTCTCCAACATGACTGCAGTTCAACTGGGATACCCCTCCCCAGCAGGCCTGAGAAACCAATTGAAGCACTAACCTGGTCACGGAATGGAGAAGGCGCTACGACAACAAGGAGTTGCCACGCCATCGAAGTGTCCTTCGCATCACGGGGATAGCCGGCTGGATGACATGACTAACAACCCAATCTTGCCGATTCCGGACCGCCTTCCCCCGCGCATGGAGATTAGAGCTGGACTATGGACCTGGTGCGACAGGCCAGGCGGTGCAAGCACACCTCCCAGGGTAGATAGGCTCAGACAAGTGGAATGCCACGATGCTCACGGAATCAAATATCGCAGCTGTCACCACAAGTACACGCCAACCCAAATGAGAGATGCGCTGGGCGGGCGCCGCGCAGGACCGACCGAAATCGAATGGGTTGCAGAGCAGTCGAATGGGTCGCAGGCCAAGCGAGTCTCCGATCGATGGCGACTAGCTTGCCCCGACCGCGCCGGCAATCGCTATGAGTGAGGTATCTAGCCTCCATTGCCTGTAACCAAACTAATGCGTGTCTCCGTCTGGACTACATGCCTTTTCGCTGGCTGATGCTTCAGGCTCTTCCTTGCCTCACTGCCCAACCTTTTCCACGACAGGTGCGGGCATGGTTTCACGTGAAACAGGCAGACGGTTGTTCCACGGCGAGTCATCACAGCGTCGGGACCGTACCCGTCAATGTCGCAAATCAAGTTCCATCCCTGACCATAGACAACGCTCGGATCTACTGTGGTCATTCAAGTAGCCACTCAAGCCGCGTATGCACACGAGATGCGGTCCGCACAGAATTTCCACGGCGGGTTTCTAGCCTGGCAAACGCCGCGTCAGGGTGAGCTGCTGCCCTTCACAGGCCCGGTGTACAGCAGGGCCCCAGGTAGACGGCTGTACAATTCCGGAATTGACTCCGGTCCGGACCGTAGCTCCAACGCAGCTCCGTGGAGTCCCGCGTGCCCGTCAGATTATGTGCGTGCATAAGAAGAAGGTCGCGAACTCCGGCATGGCAAGGGCTAGCCTCGGCTCTGCACCCTATCCAACAGACACCGGGAGTGACCCAAGTACACATCCGAACTGACATATGCAGAGGCCAGCCTCCAGCGGCGGACATCCACGGCCTACGCATGCCCCATCCCTCAACCGGTCCCCGGTCGGCTACGAATGGGACAGAGGATGATCCTGTTTCACGTGAAACAGTGAACCGCCGTCAGCAACTCCGCCAGCCAACGAGGAATCGTCATCCAGTTCTTGTGAGCATTTCGTCGCCCAACGCCGCCGTCCAGGGACAGTGAATGGGCCCGAGGCCAGCTGGCGCCAAACCACGTTCCGGAGAAGTGGGCAACGACCCTGTGCCGTCGCTTTCCCTCACAAAGGCATACCCAGGCCATCGGATCGGGCGGGTCAGCGCTCCGCGGACTCGCCCGAACACCGTCACAGCCCAGTGATGGCTTCCGGGCAGAGCCAGTGCCAGGAATACTTCGAGTCTTGCCAACAGTCCATGTCAACCACCGAGCACCGCAATGGCGCAAGTACGTGCCGGCGCTGCGAGAGTGGGGCCACGTCACATCACGGATTCTGCGATCCCTCAACACATCCCGAGGCCGCAGGGCCGTGGAGCCCCTTCAAGATTGTGTGCAGGACAAACGATCCGCAGGGTCCAGGCCTGCGGACGGGGACGATAGGCCTGCGCACGGGGACGACCGCAGACCGGGTCTAGCCATTCTAGACACCACCATCGACTAGCTGCCCAGTGCATCGACGCCAGTGCAGGCGCCGCAGATACAACTACCGTTGTCGCTTCATGTGCCGAAAGCCAGCATTCACTAGAGTTCGTACCTCGGGCTATGGGTCCAGCTGCACGAACACGTAGCATGGTGGCCCAATCGCGGACGCAGAAGGCTACCTCAGCTTGGTTGCATGAGAAGGATCAAGAGCCTCTGCGTCAGGACATCAGGCTCTGAAGGCGGGTGCGCCAAACACAGGGAGGGGTTCGTCATCGACGAGATATCACCCTCCGGGGATCAGGCTGCCTCCTTGGTAGTGACATTATTCACATCGTTATCCACAGCCAAATCCACAGGCTTTTTCACAGCCGCCTCTGGTGCAACTCGTCGCGAGGCTGTTTAGGTGCTGCGGGTACAAGCCGATTCAGCCTGCGTCTGTACAGCAGCCGGTCGTTGGCCGTATCCGCTGCGTCTAGGGGGCCCCGCGCTTTGATGAGCTCCAGATCACTGCAAGAAACCGATTCTGCTCCAGTATTGGGCTTTGGCGCGGATTTTTGGGGGCGCAATGATGAGGAGTGCTTCCCGTGACGCGTTTCACGTGAAACATTTAGCGCCAGGTGCCCGTGCGCTCCTGGCCTGCAGCCGCGTCGCTGTACCGAATGCCTCGTCCAATACATGGGCTGTCCTCAGCCAACCTCCCTTTATCCCCACATTTATCCACAGGCGTTTCCACAGCAATATCCACACCCTTATCCACACCCGTCACGAGACCAGCACTGATCCGTCATGGCAGTCGATCACAGGTTATGCGCAAGCTCTCGAGGCGCTTCCAGGAATTGAACGTCGGGGATCTCGATACAACACGTGATTCCAGCGAGCCACCTCCCGCCGGCAAGAGCCACCGACGTGCCACGTCGTTCCCCGTCCCGTCGCTCGCATGCTGTAGCCCTTCCCACCATGCGGAGAGTGTCCGTGGTCCTGTCGTCTTCTTTGCCCAACCGTGCACATCACCGATGCTTACTGAGGCTGCGCCGCTTGTATGCACGTGCGCAAGCGAAGACCGGGGAACAGGAAGGGTATCAGTGCATGAGCTGCTTAAGGAGAACACCGATGAATACGCATGGTGCAGGGGCATCGTCGGGTTGCTGGTCGCCAATGCTCCGCGGCGCGGCCATGCGGGAATCCTATGCTCTCTCGTGGGGGAGGAAGCGGGGTCGAAGGACGATGCGGATTTGCCCCTTGATGCCCCATGGTGATTCTGCAAATCCCTATCACCCTTCGGAAAGCGAGCCCCGCTATCGCGCCCAATGCGTCATCCCCGCGTCTGCGGCTACACTGGCCGGTTGCGGCCTTACGCTCCGTTGGCCGCCTGGCCATCGCTCCTAAACAGCACATCCGCGTGGCAGGGAAACTGATGATGGGCCTCCCGCCCGCACGACCGATCCGTGAAATTGTTTCATGTGAAACGCTCGCTCCTTGTTTCACGTGAAACAAGGGCCTGCCGTCGTCGGGAGTAAGCTCATATGCCTGCTATGCGACAACGACAAAGGACTGCCCATGGAGCATAGCGGCAAACGCTGCCAGCCACGCAGTGCCTCCATCCCCGAGGATCGACCAGGACACCCATCGTGCGCTACAGAAACCAAGAAGGAAGTAGCCCATGCCACCTGTAGCACCTGCGCCGTCTACGCTGTCCACGCAACGTAGTCCACGGCAAGAGGAGGTCCTTCAGCGGCCATGACCTGCTCCTTCAGCGCGTTGGTCGCCGGTAACTAGATCCACCCCTACTCTCTGGGCACAGGCCAGGAATCCACAGTTGGCAACAGGAGTTTTGAAGAGGAATGAGACCTCGCCATGCCGTCTGCAGCGAAGGAAACGTGCCCGGCCTGTTTACTGCTTGGCTTAGCTGGTCGCCTAGGCATATCCAAACAGAAGTTGGTCTGTATCCCACAATGCTGACCATCGAACTCGAGGGATGGTTGGCGCCAACGCGCGGAGCACGAGGGGACTACAGCAACGCGTGGAAAGCAGCAATAGTTGACGGTATCGAGACTAGCTACATCGTCACCAGTTGAAGAGAGGTCAGACAGAGCCGGCGCACATTCGGATGGCCTTCCTCTCCCAGGCGGCCCGCAGTTTTCGCGGGAATAGTGATCGCTGCATGCCTCCCCAACATTCGCCTGCCCAGTGACGGGAAGGACACGCCACCGACAAGACGATGGATTCGGCTCCATAAAGCTGTAGACCTCGGTGAATACGTCCCGGGACCGGTTCGCACGCCCTTTAGAACCGCCGTCGCGAACCAAATACTTCTTTCTGCGCGCACGTACAGATGACGTTTCACGTGAAACGTCAGACTCCTGCGCCGTGATGGATGGGCAGCTGCAAGCCTGTATTGATTCCTGCCCCGCCCATGTGCCTCTGCCTGACCTCCCGCGCGGACGTCCCACTAGCGGACGGCAGGGCTGAACGGGAGGGAAAGTCCGCGGATTAGAGCATCACTGAGCGGCCCGAAGCAATCCGAGGATTAGGGGACACGTGAGGCTCTCCCCAGAGCGTTTCACGTGAAACGGTAGCTGAACTGCGAGGAAGGGGCGAGAAACAGCCAAAGAGAGTCCGCTCACTTTCGACTCACTGCCTAGTCATACCCACGCGCTAGGCCTGAGATCAATAGTTCTCGCACCCATGGGAAGGAAGGAGACGGAATACTCGCCCACGGGACCCAGTCTTGCAGGCAGGCATAAGCCGTAGCTATTGCGGCATCGCGATTTCATGAATCTTTATCCCCATGAGCCGGCGCCGCGCCGCCTCATGCCCGGGGATGGGACTGCGCCGGAATCCGCACAGATCGGGCAGTAGGCCTTCGAGACAACCGCAACCTGCAATCTGCGCGGCAACAAAGTTCTCTGTCACAGTATGGGAAGCCCCAGGAACACCCGGCAAAGCGTCCCTGAAGTAGCCTCCGAGGCTTGGGAATGCGCCGCGTAATCTATACTCTCCACCGTGCGGGGGGAGCGCTTTCCGGGCGACAGGGCAAGCAACGTGCCGCGCAGGGACCAGTCAGAGATCGAGTGGCGGAGTGACGTCAAGCGAAAGTGGGCAGCTCCCGGCATTCAGCGCGGAGTGCACATCAAAAGATTGACGCAGAAAACCAGGGATCAACACCGTCACCGGTTGCAGGCCGTTCTTGCATCGTGGACAGGTTGCGCGCCGAACTACGTCGCCTGCCACAGCGGCGGCGAATCGAGTTTGTGCTTCGGCAGCTGGACAAGATAACCTGCGCGGCAATGGCTACGCGGCATTTGTCCTTCAGAGGCCTACACGGTCCGAGTCCAGCGCAGACTAGCTCCAGCACCCAGCACCCAGCACCTAGCACCCAGCACCCAGCACCCAGCACCCAGCACCCAGCACCTTTAACCCTACGTTCTATGCCGAACAAACACTGTTGGTCGCCCGTCCCAGCCCTCGAACAGGCACGGCGTAGACCGAGAATGATCGTGTAGTGGCACCAAGACAGCGGCCAATGGTCTCAAGGCTGCAATTTTGCCAGAAAAAAGGGGTCCGTTTCACGTGAAACGGACCCCAGGAAAGTAAAGGTTAGGAAATCTAGTTCTCTGACCCAGGTGCCAGGACGTCCATGATGCGATTTAAATCCTCAACGCTCGCGAATTCGATGCTGACGCGTCCCTTCCGTGCCCCGAGCGAAATCTTCACGTTCGTGTCCAGACGGTCCGACAACGAGGAGGCGAGATAGTCGAGACGTTCATGCCGGGCACCAGGACGCGGAATGTTGTTCTTTGGCTGGTTCGATGGCTCGCGGTGCAGCGTGACTGCTTCCTCTGTGGCCCGCACAGACATACCCTCGGCCACAATGCGCTGAGCCAGGCGTTCCATCGCGGCGGCGTCCGGCAGGGCCAGGAGTGCACGGGCATGGCCGGCGGACAGGACGTTGGCAGCTACCCGCCGCTGCACCAGCGGCGGCAGCTTAAGAAGGCGGAGCGTATTAGAAACCTGCGGACGGGAGCGGCCGATTCGGTCAGCCAACTGCTCATGGGTGGTTCCGAAGTCTTCCAGCAGCTGCTGGTAAGCCGCTGCCTCTTCCAGCGGATTCAGCTGGCTACGGTGAAGGTTCTCCAGCAACGCATCCCGGAGGAGGTCGTCGTCCGTGGTGTCGCGCACAATCGCCGGGATGGTGGCTAGCCCGGCGGCCTGGACTGCCCGCCAGCGGCGTTCACCCATCACCAGCTCATACGGTTCTCCACCTTCTTCGGTTGAAGTACGCACAACAATTGGCTGGAGGACGCCTATTGTGCGAACAGAGTGCACGAGCTCGGCCATGTCGTCCTCATCGAAGACAGTGCGCGGCTGTTTTCGGTTTGGATGGATGTCACTCACCGGGATTTCGGCAAAGCGCACGCCAGGTACCTCGACGAGCTCCACATCGTTAGATGTCTCTATAGTGCCGCCGTCGCCCGAGCCCGGCTCCTCCGGCTCTCCGCCGGATTCCTCCCGGGCACCTGCCTTGCTGGTATTCGACCCTGCCTTGTTGCTCCCCGGTCGAGGACCGGCAGCCGTGGCAGACGTTTCAGCATCGACAGAAGCTGCCTTGCTCCGGGCCGCAGCCTTGGCGGGTGCCCTTTCAGCATCTTCCGATTCAGGCGTACTTTTCTCTTCGCTCCCGCTCTTGGCTGCAGCAGCCGCAGCTGCAGCACCTTCAACCGCAACAACCTCAGACTCGGTAACGTCAGAATCAGTAGCGTCGGGGCGTGCAGTTTTGCGGGCTTCGGGAAAGAACAGATCCACTGGGCGTGACGGCGCAGCCCCGTTGCCGGAAGCGCTTGCGGCGGCGGAACTTGGAATGAGTGCGCCAAGACCGCGACCGAGCCCGCGTCGCTTATCGCTCATGGATAAATCCCTCCATTGGAAGAGCCCGGCTATGCCAGGCTCCGGCTGTTGCAGTGTTTTGAAAATTCTAACGCTCAGCGATTTCCGCTGCGGCTTCCAGATAGGAAAGTGCACCGCTGGAGGACGGATCGTACGTCATGACTGTTTGCTGGTAACTCGGTGCTTCGGAGATTCGTACAGAGCGGGGAACAACAGCTCCCAGCACCTGATTGGGGAAATGCTGACGCACCTCAGCTGCCACCTGTGCAGCCAGGTTGGTACGGCCGTCGTACATTGTGAGCAAAATCGTCGAAACGACCAGATCGGCGTTCAGGTGTTTCTGGATCATCTCGATGTTCTTCAGAAGCTGGCTCAGCCCCTCGAGGGCGTAGTACTCGCACTGGATCGGGATCAGGACTTCACCGGCAGCGCAGAACGCGTTCACCGTCAGCAGGCCAAGACTCGGCGGGCAGTCGATGAAGATGTAATCCAGCCGCGGTTCGCCCTTTTTCTCGCGTGCCTTGGCGTAGACGTCGATCGCGCGCCGGAGTCTCTGCTCCCTGGCCACGAGGGACACCAGCTCGATTTCAGCGCCGGCAAGGTGGATGGTGGCGGGGGCGCAAATGAGATTGCTGATGTCTGGGCACGGGGCCACAACATCTTCCAGCGGAAGGTCGTTGATCAGGACGTCGTAGATGCTATCCACGTCCGCGTGGTGTTCAATGCCCAGGGCCGTGGAGGCGTTCCCCTGCGGGTCGATGTCTATGACCATGACGTTCAGTCCGGCCGCCGCCAGTGCGCCCGCGATGTTGACCGTGGTGGTGGTTTTGCCGACGCCGCCCTTTTGGTTTGAAACCGTGAAAATACGCGTCTTCTCCGGCTTCGGGAGCTTGCGGCCCAACAGCCGCTCGCGGCGCCTGTTCTCGTGGGCAAGCTCCCGGGCTATGGGGCTGGAGTCGTCCAGGGTGTCCAGCACGTTCGTCCGCCCGGGCGTTTCACGTGAAACCTTGGCCATATCTACCGTGCCAGCAACCGGATTCGGGTGACTTGAGGCTGCAGCAACGGAGGGCGCAGCAACGGCACGTGCCGACCCCAGAGTCACGAACGGGGGTATCCGCTGTGTGAAGGTTTCGCTACTGGTCACTGGGACACACTCACTCTCGTTCGGCCTTTTGCTGCCGCTCTCTAGCCTAACCGCTCCGCGGTCAGGACCTGCGGCACCGGGCCTGGGCTAGGCGATCTTTTGGGACTTCTTCACGACGATGCGCACCACAGTGGTGGGTTCCTCCAGCAGGTCCTGGCCTACTGTTACGACCGAAGTCTGTACGCCGCCAAGCTTACGGATCACCTTGGCGGCCTTCTCGATTTCCTCTGCGGCACTGCGTCCCTTGATGGCGACGACCTCACCCTCCCCGTCAAGGAGGGGGATGGTCAGCCCTGCCAGGTTGCTGAGTGCAGACACCGCCCGGGCCGTGACGACATCCGCGTTCACCATGCCCACGGCAAGCTCTGCCCGCGTGCGCATGATGGTGACATTGTCCAAGCCGAGGTCGTCAACAACCTCTTGGAGCCAGATCACCCGGCGTTCGAGCGGCTCAATGAGCGTGAGTTCCAGATCCGGACGGGCTATGGCCAGGCAGAGACCCGGCAGCCCGGCGCCGCTTCCGACGTCGGCAACATGGCTGCCCTGCGCAATCTCACTCTCGATGACAGCGCAGTTCAGCACGTGCCGCCCCCACAGGCGCGGTATTTCCCGCGGACCGATGAGTCCGCGCTCGGTTCCCGAAGTTGCCAGGTGCTCGACGTAGCGTTCCGCCAGACTCAAACGGGCGCCGAAGATTTTCTCCGCCGCCTGGCGCTCAGCGGCCGTAATTTCAACCATCAGTCAGTCAGCCCGCGCGTCAGTCGACGGAAACGACGATGTGGCGGCCGGCGCCTTCGCCCTCGGACTCACTTACGAACCCCAGGTCGGCAACGGCGTCGTGAACGATCTTTCGCTCATAGGCACTCATGGGTTCAAGGGATACAGGCTCGCCGGTTTCCTTGGCCGTGGCGACAGCGTCCTCTGCGATCTTCTGCAGGTGGCCGGCACGTTCCTCGCGGTACCCGTTGATGTCCAGAACGAGCCGGGAACGGTTCTCGGTGGCGGACAGCACGGAGAGCCGGGTCAGTTCCTGCAGCGCCTCGAGGACTTCGCCGTCGCGGCCCACCAGGCTCTCCAGTCCAGCGGACTCTTCCTCGGTGACGATGGAGATGTAGGTGCGTCCATTACGGACCTCGATATCGATATCGCCGTCGATATCGGCGATGTCGAGCAGTTCCTCCAGGTAGTCGGCTGCGACGTCGCCTTCTTCTTCCAGGCGGCTTACCGCAGTGCCTTTGTCCGTGGACACGGCCTCAGCGGTGTTGTCCTGGTCTTCGCTGTTTTCAGCGGCAAGTGCTTGTTCTGAGCTTTCAACAGACATTACTTCTTCTTCCTGTTCTTGCGTTGTGGCTGGATGCGCTGGCTCTTGGCTTGCGCTACCGCAGCGGCAGCGGCGGCCTCCGCCTCGACGTCGACCTTCTTGCCTCCCAGGATGGGGAGGTCCGGAAGGCCCTTGGCGGCCCGGCGCTCAGCGAGGGCCTTGGCTGCGGGGGAACCCGGCGTCGGCATCCGGCGGATAACGAAGAACTGCTGACCCATGGTCCACAGGTTGGTCGTCGTCCAGTAGATGAGGACACCGATCGGGAAGTTAATGCCACCCACACCGAACACGATCGGCAGGATGTACAGCATCATTTTCTGCTGGCGCATGAACGGGGAGGCCATGGCCTCTTCAGACATGTTCTTGGCCATGATCTGCTTCTGCGTGATGAACTGCGAAGCCGTCATCGCCAGGATCATGATGATCGAGAGGATCCATACGGCCGTGAGGTTGCCTTCGCCGCCGTGCAGCAGCGATGCCGAGAGCGTGGCACCGAAGATGGTGGACTCATCGAACTGCACCACCTGGTCATGGCTCATCGCACCGATGCCGTTGCCCTGGTCACGCGCCGTACTGATGCCCGACAGCACCGTGAACAGCGCGAAGAAGAACGGCATCTGGATGATCATAGGCAGACAGGCAGAGAACGGGTTGGTGCCGTGCTTCTTGTACATCGCCATCTGTTCCTGCGCCATGGCCTGGCGGGACAGCTGGTCGGTCTTGCCCTTGTACTTGTCCTGCAGCTTCTTCAGGTCCGGCTGCAGCAGCTGCATGCCGCGCTGCGCCTTGATCTGCTTGACGAACACGGGAATCAGGGCGGCGCGGATCACCAGCACCAGCCCGATGATGGACAGCGTCCACGTCCAGCCGCTGGCCTCGGGGAGTCCAATGCTGCTCAGGCCCTCATGGAAGCCCACCATGATGATGGACACAAGCCATTTGAACGGAAACATGATTGTTTCAAAGAAGTCCATACGATATCCCTATTCGTTAGGCCGCAGCGCGGCCTTCTCCATCAGTCCGAGCAGCCAGGTACTTGTCCGGGTTGTTCATCACAACAATTGTGGGGGTCTGGTTTTCAGGCCATTCCCGATGGCCGGCGGGGACGTGGTCCACACCGCCGGCGTTCCAGGGATGGCAGCGCGCCAGGCGCTTCGCCGCGAGCCAGCTTCCTTTCACTGCACCGTGCACGGTGATCGCCTCGAGCGCATATGCCGAGCACGAAGGAAAGAAGCGGCAGACCTGTCCGTACAAGGGTGAAATCACCTTGCGGTAGGCCAAGAGCAGAATAATGAGGATATTGCGGGGCATGTTCCAGACGAACCTGCCGGCAGCCGCTGCTGCGGGCTTTACGGAACGGACGACGGCGGCAGTCAGGTCAAGCACGCTGTGTCCCTTCCTGTGTTGTTCCGTTCGGACCGGTTCCGTTCGAACCTGTTCCAGCCAACCGTTGATCGCGGCCCTGCAGCCGCTTCATGGTGGCTTCCAAGGCAGCGTTGTAGTCCGCCAGCAGTTCGTGCCAGCTGGCGGTCGCCGATGCCGGCAACGCACGCACCACAATAGCGAACCCGGTCCCGTACTCGCGCAGCGAGACAGCACCGGCTTCCCTAAGTCTCCTCTTAACGAGGTTCCTGGCAACAGCGTTCCCGACAGCTTTGGAAACGATGAACCCAATTCTGCTGGGTTCATCGGCCCCAATAGTTGCCGTATATAACACTACGTTCCGGCGTCCATTGCGGACGCCGGAACGTACAGTTTTTGAAAAATCGGTTGAAGTCCTCAGGCGGTTCCTGGCGGCAAGCACCGTTAAAGTCGCGAAGGGAAGTTTACCGACGAGTCAGTATTTAGGCCGACAGCTCGACGCGGCCCTTGCCGCGGCGTGCAGCCAGGATGGCGCGGCCGGCACGGGTGCGCATACGAAGGCGGAAGCCGTGCTTCTTGGCCCGACGGCGGTTATTCGGCTGAAAAGTCCGCTTGCTCACGTTAGTTACTCCAGTGGATCAAAGGTGCGCCCACCCGATCAAAGGGGAAGAACTGGCCGACGCTAAGTTTTGTATATGTCTGCTTCCCCCGGTTTCCGTAACGCTGGGCGTTCGAAGGTCCAAATGGGGTCAGAAAGCAGGCACAAAGGACTCCACAACGTTAGTTCAAACCGCGATGGTGAGTCAAACCAGCACCTATCCCCAGCTGTGGCTAAGTACTGTCTCCAGCCTGTGGATGAAGTGGCTCACAAGCGCCCTTTTCGAACCACAACCGTGTAATTATCCACAAGCTGCTTCCCAGCTATCTTCTGGCCTTTTCATCCCCTAGAGTGTCCCAGTAGCCGATTATCCACGGACTGTGCATAACCCTGTGGATTAAGCCGGGCCAGCACCCTGGTTTCGGGCTTGCGGCTGCATGTAATGCAGGTCAGCAAGCTTTGAGGAACCCGATAGATGACAGTAGACGAAGCCAACCACGCCAATACTGTCGGAAGTTCCTGGCGCCGCGTGGTGAACCTTCTCGAACAGGATGACCGGGTCTCCCCGCGGCAGCGCGGGTTCGTTATCCTCGCCCAGGCCCAGGGCCTCATCGGATCGACGCTCCTTGTGGCCGTACCCAACGAGCTCACCCGCGAAGTGCTCCAGACCCAGGTGAAGGATGCCCTCGACGACGCCCTGCACAACGTCTTCTCGGACGACATCCGGTGCGCGATCGACGTGGACACCGATCTGGTGCCCCTCTACGAAGAGCCCGAACCCGCCGTCGAACTTTCCCTCGCCACTGACCTCTCTGTTGAACTGAAGCCGCAGCCGATGCTGCCGAGCACTTCCCACGAGTTCGGCCGGCTGAACCCCAAGTACGTCTTTGACACGTTCGTCATCGGTTCCTCCAACCGTTTTGCCCATGCGGCCGCAGTGGCCGTGGCCGAAGCGCCTGCCAAGGCCTACAACCCGCTGTTCATCTACGGTGATTCCGGACTCGGCAAGACCCACCTGCTGCACGCGATCGGCCACTATGCCCGCCGGCTCTACAGCGGCATCCGTGTCCGCTACGTGAACTCCGAGGAATTCACGAACGACTTCATCAACTCGATCCGTGACGATGAGGGCGCCAGCTTCAAGACCACGTACCGGAATGTCGATGTTCTGCTGATCGACGACATCCAGTTTCTGGCCGGCAAGGACCGGACGCTCGAGGAGTTCTTCCACACCTTCAACTCCCTGCATAACAACAACAAGCAGGTAGTGATCACCTCCGACCAGCCGCCCAAGCTGCTGGCCGGATTCGAAGACCGCATGAAGTCTCGCTTCGAATGGGGCCTGCTGACGGACATCCAGCCGCCAGAGCTCGAGACCCGCATCGCAATCCTCCGCAAGAAGGCACTCAGCGAAGGCCTCTCCGCTCCGGACGACGCCCTGGAGTACATCGCGTCCAAGATCGCCAGCAACATCCGCGAACTCGAGGGCGCCCTGATTCGGGTCACAGCGTTCGCCAGCCTGAACCGCCAACCCGTGGATGTGGCCCTGGCCGAGATGGTCCTCAAAGACCTCATCACCGATGACAACGCGCAGGAGATCACGTCCAGCCAGATCCTCACGCAGACCGCGGAGTACTTCAAGCTCAGCATGGAAGAGCTGTGCAGCAAGTCCCGCACCCGCACTCTGGTCACCGCGCGGCAGATCGCCATGTACCTCTGCCGGGAGCTGACGGACATGTCGCTGCCCAAGATCGGCCAGGAACTGGGTGGCCGCGACCACACTACGGTCATCCACGCGGATCGGAAGATCCGCGAGCTGATGGCCGAACGCCGTGTGATCTACAACCAGGTCACCGAGCTCACCAACCGGATCAAGCAGCAGCAGCGGGACTCCTGACCCAAGGTTCTTAACCTTATTAACAGGGGCGTGTGGATAACCCTGTGGACAGTTAAGGGGACAACCGCGGTTAATGGGCTTAAAACCCTTAAGGCGTCTGTGGATTGCCGAAACGGCCGAAAATGTTTTCCCCATCCACAGGCTGTTTAAAACCTGCTCAGCCCACAGGCCATGAACAGGGCTTAACCCCGGATTCCTGCCGCCAACGGGAGTTATCCACAGTTTCCACAGCAGTTATTAACACTACTAATCCCAAAAAATCGAAATCCCTCAAACAACAATCTCGCTTCCCTGCCCACCCGAAGCCCCTGGCCGGGGCCAGGAACGGGCCATCCCGCCGGCGGGGATGGGGAATTCCCCGATCTTCGGGCTAAGCTGTCAGCAGCGCTCCCATCCTTGGGTCTTCCTGTGATTCAGCAGGCGCGGACCATGCAGGTTCAGGGGTTTGGGGGCACAGATTTGTGAACTCCCTGCGGGAGTTCCCGTTCAGCAACTGGCAGCAGCAATGAAAGGCGGCACCCTTCCGTGAAGTTTCGAGTCGAACGGGACGTCCTGGCAGAAGCCGTCACATGGACAGCCCGATCGTTGTCTCCGCGGCCGCCAGTACCCGTCCTCTCGGGCCTGCTGCTCAAGGCTGAGGCAGGAACGGTCAGCCTCTCCAGCTTCGACTACGAGACATCGGCCAGGCTCGAAATTCCGGCTGACATCACGGATGAAGGCACCATCCTTGTCTCCGGCCGGCTGCTCGCCGACATCTGCCGCAGCCTTCCGTCCGCCCCGGTCGACATCGAAACGGAAGGCAGCAAGGTGACACTCACCTGCCGCCGAAGCAGTTTCCACCTCGCCACCATGCCCGAGGCCGAGTATCCTCCGCTGCCCGCATTGCCCACCATCAGTGGCACCGTGGCCGGAGACTCCTTCTCCCAAGCCGTGTCCCAGGTGATCATTGCTGCCAGCAAGGACGACACGCTCCCCATCCTCACGGGCGTCAGGATGGAAATCGAGGACGACCTCATCACGCTTCTGGCCACGGACCGTTACCGCCTCGCCATGCGTGAAGTGCCGTGGAAGCCTGTTACGCCGGGCATTTCCACCAGTGCGCTCGTCAAAGCGAAGACCCTTAACGAGGTGGCCAAGACCCTCGGCGGCAGCGGCGACATCAGCCTCGCAATCGCCGACGACGACTCCCGGCTCATCGGGTTTGAAAGCGGTGGACGCACCACAACGTCCCTTCTCGTCGACGGCGACTACCCCAAGATCCGCTCCCTGTTCCCGGACTCGACTCCGATTCATGCCACTGTGCAGACCCAGGAGCTCGTCGAAGCGGTCCGCCGCGTGTCGCTCGTTGCCGAACGGAACACCCCTGTGCGCCTGGCCTTCACGCAGGGCCAGCTCCACCTCGACGCCGGCACAGGCGAAGACGCGCAGGCCTCCGAAGAGCTCGAAGCCCAGCTGTCCGGCGACGACATCACCGTGGCGTTCAATCCGCACTACCTCGTTGAGGGCCTGAGCGTCATCGAAACTAAGTTTGTCCGCTTTTCCTTCACCACCGCGCCGAAACCGGCCATGATCACGGCGCAGGCAAATGCGGACGGCGAAGACCAGGACGACTACCGCTACCTCGTGATGCCTGTCCGCCTCCCCAACTAGATCCGTCTCCGGCCCGCCACCTCCCCAGCGCAGAAAAGAGTTCACCGTGCACATCGGACTGATCGGCCTTGGAAAAATGGGCTTCAACATGCGCGAACGGCTGCGCAAGGGAGGCATCGAAGTCACGGGCCTTGACCGCAATCCGGATGTGACGGATGTTTCCTCGGTGGATGAGCTCATTGCCACACTGCCGGCGCCCCGGCTGGTCTGGGTCATGGTCCCCGCAGGCGAAATCACTGACACGGTGATTACTGAACTTGGCACCAAGCTCCAGCCCGGCGACCTCGTTATCGATGGCGGCAACTCCCGCTTCACGGAGGACCAGAAACACGGCGCTGCCCTGGCCGAGAAGGGGATCCGCTTCGTGGACTGCGGGGTATCCGGCGGAGTCTGGGGTCTCCAGAACGGCTATGGCCTCATGGCCGGCGGATCCACCGAGGACATCGAGCGCGCCCTGCCCGTGTTTGATGCCCTCCGCCCTGAAGGTGACCGGGCGGACAGCTTCGTCCATGTGGGCGGCGTGGGCGCCGGCCACTACGCCAAAATGGTCCACAACGGCATCGAATACGGTCTCATGCAGGCCTATGCGGAAGGCTATGAGCTGCTCGCTGCCAAGGAGATCGTCACCGATCTTCCCGGAACCTTCCGCGCGTGGCAGAAGGGAACGGTCGTCCGCTCCTGGCTGCTTGACCTGATGGTGAAGGCGCTGGACGAGGATCCGGGACTGGCCTCAATCGATGACTACGTCGAGGACTCCGGTGAAGGACGCTGGACCGTGGAGGAAGCCATCGCCAACGCGGTTCCGGCGCCCGCCATCACGGCTGCGCTCTTCGCCCGTTTCTCCTCCCGGGAGGACAACTCGCCGGCCATGAAAATGGTGTCCGCGCTGCGCCACCAGTTCGGCGGGCACTCCACCCGTCCGGCCAAGTAGCATCCGCACCGGGACCTGCGGGTCCCGGACGAGAGTCCCGAGAATCCTGAAGAACGCGTGTACCTAGAACACTTGTCCCTGACCGACTTCCGCAGCTATGCCCAGGTGGACCTCCGCCTGGAACCCGGCGTCACGGTCTTGGTCGGCTCCAATGGGATCGGCAAGACCAACCTGATGGAGGCCGTCGGTTACCTTTCGACACTGAGTTCGCACCGTGTCAGCGCCGATGGTCCGCTCCTTCGCTTCGGTGCGGACCGCGCCCTGATCCGGGCAAAACTGGTCCGCGGCGAACAGTCCACCGTGCTGGAACTGGAGATCAACAGCGGCCGGGCGAACCGCGGGCGCATAAATCGCAGCAACCCCGTCCGTGCACGGGATCTGCTGGGCATCTGCCACACCGTCCTGTTCGCGCCTGAAGACCTTGCCCTCGTCAAGGGAGATCCGTCGAACCGGAGGCGCTTCCTGGACGAGCTGCTCGTCAGCCTGATCCCGCGGCACGCCGCCACGAGAAGTGACTATGACCGCGTCCTGAAACAGCGCAATGCCCTTCTGAAATCGGCCCGGACCGGTAAATTCACGGCAGGCCATGAAGCAACATTGGATGTCTGGGACCAGCACATGGCCCGCGCCGGAGCGGAATTGCTGCACGCACGCCTGGAGCTCGTGGAGCGGCTGCGCCCCCACCTCAGCAGTGCGTACGCGCAGCTGACGGATGGGTCCAAGGCGGCAGGCGCCGCGTACCGGTCAACGCTTCAGACTTTAATGGACGACGACGGCGCGCCCGCCGGTGCGGGCGGCGAACCTCCCCAGGACGGAGAGCAGCCGGAGGACCTGCGGCTGCTTTCCGTGGACGGGCTCACCGAACGCTATGTGCGGGCCTTCGCGGCGTCCCGCCGCAGGGAACTTGAACGCGGCATTTCGCTGGTCGGTCCCCATCGTGACGAACTGGAGCTTGTCCTCGGCCAGGCACCGGCGAAGGGCTATGCCTCGCACGGCGAAACCTGGTCGATGTGCCTTTCCCTGCGCCTGGCCTCCTACTACGTCATGCTCGATGATGCCCGCACCGGCGGTTCGGCACCCATCCTGATTCTCGACGATGTTTTTGCCGAGCTTGATGTGCAGCGGCGGCGTAAACTGGCCGCAATAGTCTCCGGTGCCGAACAGGTCCTGGTGACGGCCGCCGTCGATGCTGATATCCCTGAGGAACTGGCCGGGCGGCGGGTGAAGGTCATCCCGGGAGGAATCGATGATGCGGAATCTCGGTGAATAACACCGGCGGAGGCCTCCAGCCGGGCCGCGACCCGGACGAAATCGATGCCGCACAGGCTGCGCTGAACCGCATGCGCGAAGCCGCGGCCGCCCGCGGCGAAGTGCGGCGCGCGGCGCCGCGGGCGGGCGGCAGCCAAAAGCAGCGAACGTCTGGGCGGAGCACCCGCGGCTTCAGCCAGTTCCACGCCACCGGGCGTGATCCGCTGGGGCTGGGAAAAGTCGTGGGACGGCTTGTTGCCGAGCGCGGCTGGACCTCACCCGTGGCCGTGGGATCCGTCATGGCAGAGTGGGCCACCCTTGTTGGCCCCGAAATTGCGGCCCACTGCACGCCCGAGAGCTTCACTGATACCACTCTGCATGTGCGTTGTGATTCCACGGCCTGGGCCACCCAGCTTCGCCTGCTGAGCATCAGCCTGCTGGAAAAGTTCCGGGTCGAGCTCGGCGATGGCGTGGTCACGAGCATCCAGGTGCTGGGGCCGGCAGCTCCCAGTTGGCGGAAGGGCGGCCGTGCCGTCAACGGCCGCGGTCCCCGCGATACCTACGGGTAGGCACCGGCCGGGGCATTCGGGCACGAGGCTGCCGATGGATCTCTTGAAATATGCTCAAACGGCGTGTAGGCCGTTCAAACCGCCGAGACCCGTATAGGAACCTGAAGACGGTACCTTGGGAGCCTTGCAGGCGGGGCCAATGGCCAGCGAGAGGCACATTGACCGCCGTTCGCGGCTCTGGAATGCGGGAATCGGCCCTGTTTCACGATAGAATCGCTGTAGATAACTGGGCGCCGGTGAAACGTTGACTGAGTCCGTTTTCCGACGCTTTCCAGCGAGCGGAAGACGGTTCCGCGAGTCGACCGAGTAGCCGGCGCTATCAGTGACGTGCCAGTTGGCTGAAGCCGTTCCCTAGGGAGATGGCGTCGGCCGGCCATCATCAAATACAGAGGAGTCGAGAGCGCCCGTGGCTAACGACAATGCAGAGGCAGTGGAAACCATCCTGGAGGATGCCCGGACGCCTGATACACCGGCGGACGCGGTGACCCCTGAAGCGGTGACCCCGCGAGAGTACGGTGCCAGCGACATCACGGTACTTGAGGGCCTGGAAGCCGTGCGGAAACGGCCTGGCATGTATATCGGTTCCACGGGTCTGCGCGGGTTGCACCACCTCGTGTACGAGGTGGTGGACAACTCCGTCGATGAGGCCCTGGCCGGTTACTGCACCCACATTGAAATTGTTCTTCAGGCCGACGGCGGCGTAAGAGTTTCGGACGACGGCCGAGGCATTCCGGTGGACATTCATCCCACCGAGGGCAAGCCCACCGTCGAGGTCGTCATGACCATCCTGCACGCCGGCGGCAAGTTCGGCGGCGGCGGATACGCTGTTTCCGGTGGCCTCCACGGCGTGGGTATCTCTGTTGTCAACGCGCTCTCCAGCAGGGTGGAAACCGAGGTGCGCCGGCAGGGCCACGTCTGGCGCATGTCATTTGCCGATGGAGGCAAGCCCCAGGGCAGCCTGGTTAAGGGCGAGGAAACAGACACCACTGGCACCACCCAGACGTTCTACCCGGACGAGGGCATTTTCGAGTCGGTGGAATTCGAGTTCGAAACTTTGCGCGCACGCTTCCAGCAGATGGCTTTCCTCAACAAGGGCCTGCGCATCACACTCACGGACGAGCGTGCCGCCGCTGTTGCCGGTGACGACGAGGACCTCGACCTCGATGCCGTGGCCACCGAGGGTGAAGTCAATGCGGACCACCGCACGGTGGTCTACCAGTACAACGACGGCCTGCTGGACTATGTCAAGCACCTGAACTCGGGCAAGAAAGTGGATGTGGTCCACGAGGACGTCATCGCCTTCGAGACCGAGGACACGGAACGCCGCATCGCGGTGGAGATGGCCATGCAGTGGACCAGTGCGTACTCCGAAAGCGTCCACACCTATGCCAACACCATCAACACCCATGAGGGCGGTACCCACGAGGAGGGCTTCCGGGCTGCGATGACGTCTCTCATCAACCGCTACGCGCGGGAGAAGAGCATCATCAAGGAAAAGGAAGAGAACCTCACCGGTGATGACATCCGGGAAGGCCTGACCGCCGTCATTTCGGTGAAGCTCGCCGAGCCGCAGTTCGAGGGCCAGACCAAGACCAAGCTGGGAAACTCCGAGGTCAAGGGTTTCGTCCAGCGCGTGGTTACCGACCAGCTGGGAGACTGGCTGGAACGCAACCCCGGCCCTGCACGGGACGTTATCCGGAAGGCCATTTCAGCCGCCCAGGCGCGCATGGCCGCACGCAAGGCACGGGACAATGCCCGCCGCAAGAGCCCGCTTGAGTCCTTCGGCATGCCCGGCAAGCTCTCGGACTGCTCCTCCAAGGACCCGTCGAAGTGCGAGGTCTACATCGTGGAGGGTGACTCCGCCGGCGGTTCGGCCAAGCGCGGGCGGAACCCGGAAACGCAGGCCATCCTGCCTCTCCGGGGCAAGATCCTGAACGTCGAACGGGCCCGGCTGGACAAGGCCCTGGGCAACAACGAGGTCCAGTCCATGATCACGGCCTTTGGCACGGGCATCGGGGAGGACTTCGACCTCGCCAAGCTGCGGTACCACAAGATCGTCCTGATGGCCGATGCCGACGTTGACGGCCAGCACATCACCACGCTCCTCATGACCCTGCTGTTCCGTTACATGCGCCCGTTGATTGAAAACGGCTATGTGTACCTGGCGCAGCCGCCCCTCTACCGGATCAAATGGTCCAACGCGCCGCACGACTACGTCTACAGCGACCGTGAACGCGACGCCAGGCTGGTGGCCGGGCAGGCCGCGGGCCGCCGCATCCCCAAGGACAACGGCATCCAGCGCTACAAGGGTCTGGGCGAGATGGACTACACGGAGCTGTGGGACACCACCATGGACCCGGACAACCGGACGCTGCTCCAGGTCACCATGGAGGACGCGGCCGCCGCAGACCAGATCTTCACCGTGCTGATGGGCGAGGACGTTGAATCCCGCCGAAACTTCATCCAGCAAAACGCCAAGGACGTCCGGTTCCTTGATATCTAGCGCCAATCAGCGCTGATATTCCTGAACCGACATATACCTGAAACGGAAAACATAGACTATGAGTGACGAAACCCCTGAGGTTCCTTCGGACTCGGCGGAGACCCCCGAGGTGGTGCTGGAAGGGGACCTGCTGATCGACCGCGTGGAGCAGGTAGACCTCCAGACCGAGATGCAGCGGTCCTACCTCGACTACGCCATGGCTGTGATCGTGGGCCGTGCACTGCCGGATGTCCGGGATGGGCTGAAGCCCGTGCACCGCCGCGTGCTGTACGCCATGTTCGACGGCGGCTACCGCCCTGACCGCTCCTTCAACAAGTGCGCACGCGTCGTGGGCGAAGTCATGGGCCAGTACCACCCGCACGGTGACACCGCCATTTACGATGCCCTGGTCCGCCTGATCCAGGACTGGACCATGCGCTACCCGCTGGCACTGGGACAGGGCAACTTCGGTTCTCCCGGCAACGACGGTGCGGCTGCACCGCGTTACACCGAAACCAAAATGGCGCCGCTCGCCATGGAAATGGTGCGGGACATCGACGAGGAAACCGTCGACTTCCAGGACAACTACGACGGCAAGAACCAGGAACCCACGATTCTCCCGGCACGGTTCCCGAACCTGCTGGTCAACGGCTCCTCGGGCATCGCCGTCGGCATGGCCACCAACATTCCGCCGCACAACCTCCGCGAGGTGGCCGACGGCGTGCAGTGGTACCTGGCCA
Organism: Arthrobacter sp. GQ119; assembly: GCF_059759125.1. Taxonomy (NCBI): domain Bacteria; kingdom Bacillati; phylum Actinomycetota; class Actinomycetes; order Micrococcales; family Micrococcaceae; genus Arthrobacter; species Arthrobacter sp. GQ119. The sequence goes on from NZ_JCAXEA010000007.1 coordinate 109,792, forward strand.
ACCCCACCGCCAGCCGGGAGCAGCTGCTGGAAGAGCTGCTGCTCCGCATCAAGGGACCTGATTTCCCCACTGGGGCGACGATCCTCGGCCACAAGGGCATCGAAGATGCCTACCGCACGGGCCGCGGCTCCATCACCATGCGTGCCGTGGTCAACGTCGAGGAACTCCAGGGACGCACATGCCTGGTGGTCACCGAACTGCCCTACCAGGCCAACCCGGACAACCTGGCTATCAAGATTGCCGAACTGGTCAAGGACGGCAAGGTCCAGGGAATCGCCGACCTCCGCGACGAGACCTCCGGACGCACGGGCCAGCGCCTGGTTATCGTCCTGAAGCGTGACGCCGTCGCGAAGGTGGTGCTGAACAACCTTTACAAGCACACGCAGCTGCAGGAAAACTTCGGCGCCAACATGCTGGCCATCGTGGACGGCGTGCCGCGGACACTAAGCCTCGACGCCTTCATCCGCCATTGGGTCACACACCAGTTGGATGTCATTGCCCGCCGCACGCGCTACCGGCTGCGCAAGGCCGAAGAGGAAGCGCATATCCTGCGCGCCCTCTTGAAGGCCCTGGACATGCTGGACGAAGTCATTGCGCTGATCCGGGCCTCCAGCACCACCGAGGCCGCACGTGACGGGCTGATGCAACTCCTGGACATCGACGAACTCCAGGCCCGGGCCATCCTGGACATGCAGCTGCGCCGCCTGGCGGCACTGGAACGCCAGAAGATCCAGGACCGCCACGCTGAACTCGAAGCGCTGATCGCCGAGTACAACGCGATCCTTGCTTCGGAAGAGCGCCAGCGCGAAATCATCAGCAACGAGCTTGCCGAAATCGTGGCGAAGCACGGCGATGACCGCCGCACCAAGATCCTCATGGGATACGACACCGACATGTCCATGGAAGACCTCATTCCTGAAGAGGAAATGGTGGTCACCATTACCCGTGGCGGCTACGTCAAACGGACCCGGAGCGACAACTACCGCTCCCAGCAGCGGGGCGGCAAGGGCATCAAGGGTGCCCAGCTGCGCGGCGATGATGTCGTGGAACACTTCTTCGTCACCACGACGCACCACTGGCTGCTCTTCTTCACCAACCTGGGCCGCGTCTACCGCGCCAAGGCGTACGAACTCGCCGAGGGCAGCCGTGATTCGAAGGGACAGCACGTTGCCAACCTGCTGGCGTTCCAGCCTGACGAGCACATCGCCCAGGTCCTGGATCTGAAGGACTACCAGCACTCGCCGTACCTGGTGCTGGCCACCAAACGGGGTCTCGTCAAGAAGACCCGGCTGGAAGACTACGACACCAACCGGTCCGCGGGCGTCATCGCGATCAACCTGCGTGACGGGGATGAACTCGTTTCCGCGCAGCTCGTCTCCGAAACAGACGATCTTATGCTGGTCTCCCGCAAGGGCCAGTCCATCCGCTTCACCGCCACGGATGACGCGCTGCGTCCGATGGGCCGCGCTACCTCCGGCGTGACAGGGATGAAGTTCCGCGAGGACGACGAGCTTCTCGCCGCGAATGTCGTGACCGACGGTTCGTACGTCTTCATCGTCACGGAGGGCGGTTACGCGAAGCGGACCGCCGTCGAGGAGTACCGCCTGCAGGGACGCGGCGGGCTGGGCATCAAGGTGGCCAAGCTTGCCGAGGAACGCGGCGACCTGGTTGGCGCCCTCATTGTCCAGGAAGAGGACGAAGTCCTGGTGGTCATGGAGGGCGGCAAGGTGGTCCGTTCGGCCGTGGCGGGGGTTCCTGCCAAGGGCCGCGACACCATGGGCGTCATCTTCGCGAAACCTGACAAGAACGACCGCATCATTGAGGTGGCGCGGAACAGCGAACGCGGACTCGAGGGAGAGGAATCTCCGGAGGATGACGTAACGTTGGCTGAAGATACCGGATCAGCAAACGGGTCCGCAGAGGCAGAAACAGCAGAGGCAGAGTCGGCAGTGCCCGCAGCATCCCAGGGTGCGGACAACGATGCCGAGCTGAACGAAGACAACACCGGAGGTAACGAGTGAGTAATTCCGACTCATTTCCCAAGCCGAGCAGTAGCGGTAGCGGCGGGATACGGCAGCCGGCAGCCGCTCCACGAGTGAACGCCCCGGTGCGTCCCGCTCAGAGCCCGGGCTCGGCGTCGGGGCTTCCGGGGCAGCGCCCAGCCGCTCCCGCGCAGCGTCCGGGCCAAGGGCCGGCCCAGGGGCAGCGTCCCCAGATGCCTGGCCAGCGGCCCCCCGCTCCCGGCCAGCGTCCGGGCCAAGGTGCCCCCGGACTCGTCAAGCCGGCGCCGAAGGCCAAGGTCCGCCGTGCGCGCCTGCTGGTCAGCAAGGTGGACCCCTGGTCCGTCCTGAAGATGGCCTTCCTGCTCTCCGTGGCCCTCGGGATCGTCACGGTGGTTGCGGCCATCGTGCTCTGGACCGTGCTGGACCTGACAGGCATCTTCGACCAGGTGGACAGCCTTCTCGGCACGCTCGCAGGCTCCGAAGGCGGCGGATTCGAATTGAAGAAGGTTGCTTCCCTCGGCCAGGTGGCGTCCTTTGCCACCATCATTGCCGTGGTCAACGTGGTGCTGTTGACCGCTCTGTCCATGCTCTCAGCCGTCCTGTACAACATCTCCGCCACCCTCGTGGGCGGCATCGGCGTCACCCTGACGGACGACTAGAAATCCCCGTGATTCCGCGGATGTAGGACCACGGAATGCCTCGATTTGAGATCGGGCCGGGATGTGCTGTAGAGTCATGTCTCGGCCCGATGAGGCATCGGGGCGTATAGCTCAGGCGGTTAGAGCGCTTCGCTGATAACGAAGAGGTCCCAGGTTCAAGTCCTGGTACGCCCACGGAACCTGCACAGGTTCAAGTAAAGGATCAGGTAAAACTGACCGGAACGGGGTGCGTGTGAAGAAGTTGCTGGCAATTGCAGCGGCGATCGCAGGCGTCCTGCTCTACAGGAAAGTGCAGGAATCCGAGGCCCGGAAAACAGTCTGGAGCGATTCAACCGACACGGTTGAATAGCCCGGACGCCCGCAGGCAGGCTGGTCAGACAGCCTCCCGAACTAGGGTATGATTGACGGGTTGCTTCTTATGGGGGCATGGCGCAATTGGTAGCGCACCTGCTTTGCAAGCAGGGGGTTCGGGGTTCGAGTCCCCGTGCCTCCACCATAAGGAAAGTCCCGGCCAGAGATGGCCGGGACTTTTGTTTTAAGTCCCTCCCAATCCGGGGGCGTTGGGTGCTCCAGACCAGCCGCAGCAGCAGCACACTACGCTGGAACCGTGACCTTCTTCCTCGCCGCCCTGGGCGTCCTCGGCGTGGCTTCCTCCGGACCGCTCATCGCAGCAACCCTCGGTTCCACTACTGTGACTGCCCTGGCCATTGCCTTCTGGCGCAATGCGATCGGAGCCGCGGTCATGGCAGCCCCCACGCTGGTCAGGGAACCGGCGCAGTTCGGGCGCGTCACCGGACGGGAGTTCCGCTGGTCGCTCGTGGCGGCCTTCGCCCTGGCACTGCATTTCGCCTGCTTCATCACCTCCCTGCAGCTGACCTCCGTCGCCGCCGCTACGGCCCTTGTCTGCCTGCAGTCCGCCTGGATCGCCGTCATACAGCTGTTCCGCGGCGTGAAGCACCGGTGGCAGGTCCTTGCGGGACTGGGCATCGCGTTCGGCGGCGTCGTAACCATCACAGGCTTTGACATGGGAACATCGCCCGAAGCACTGCTGGGCGACCTGCTGGCTGTGGCTGGAGGCCTCCTGGCGGGCATCTACACCCTGGCAGGAGGCAGGGCGCGGCAAAGCATGTCAACAGGAACCTACACAACGCTCTGCTACGGAATGTGCGCGGCATTCGTGGGGGGAATGGCTCTCTTTGCCAACCAGCCCCTCGTGGGGTTCGAGGCGGCCGGGTGGATGGGGATCATAGCCATCACCGTATGCGCGCAGCTGATCGGCCATACCGCCTTCAACCACCTGCTGGCGACCATGAGTCCGCTGCTCGTCTCCATGATCATCCTGCTGGAGATTCCGGGAGCGGCGCTGCTCGCTGCCATCTTCCTGGAGGAAACACTGCCAGCGGGGACATACGGTGGCCTGGCACTGATCCTGGTGGGGCTCGCCGTCGTCGTTGCGGGTCAGCGCGGGGGAAAAGCCGGGCGCGGAAAACCGCCGGCAGAGCGGCCGCTGGCGGAGCTTGGGACAGACTGAGTACAGCCTCCCGCGCGGCCAGCCGGCCCGCTGCTACTGGCCGCCGCGGCGGACGGGCTGGCTGGTGTTGACGGTGTGAATGGCGCGCAGCAGCTTGGCGGGGAAGTAGACGGAGAAGAAGACCACCATGGGCGCTTTGAGGGCCATTTTCTTCACGTTGTGTGCCTTATACGTGCGGTCGAAGCGCGTGACGTAGTAGCGGTAATCGCGGGGTGAGTCTTCGAGCCGCCGGGCGGACATGCCTGAGACCATCTGCGGCCAGTACTGGATCCTCAGATCATGCTCTGCGAGGTGCAGGGACAGGTCAATGTCCTCGTGCATCTCATCCTTCTCATCCCGGCAGGCCTCGTCCCGGATGATCTCCCATGCCCCGCGACGGAGCGCCATGTTGGATCCGAAAAGGAAGTGGTACTGGTGCTTGGCCAGTTTCAGCATCAGCTGGCGCATTTTGTCGTCGGCTTTGAGGCCAAATCGGCGCATCGGCATGTCGTAATAGACCACAGGCCCGGTGGCTGCCTGCGTGGACGGGTCCGCAAAGGCCTTCTGGACCTGTTCCACCCAGTCAGGTTCCACCACCGAATCGGCATCGATGCGGCCGAGGATATCCCCGGTTGCATGGTTAAGGCCGAAGTTGCGCGTGGGGATGAGGCCCTGTTCCATGTCCTGACTCAGCAGGATGATGGGGCTCTCGGGATACTCCTGCTGCATTTGCCGGACAATGTCCGCCGTACGGTCCTTCGACATGTTGTCCACAACGATGATCTCGTGGGCCGGTACCGACTGATAGACAGCGGCGATCAGGCACTGCCGGATGACGCTTTCCTCGTTGTACGCCGGTATGACGATTGATACGCCCGGCAGCTGCGGAGCGTCATGCGAGGCATCCTCAAAGGATCTATCGTCTGACATCACCTCAAACTTAGCACCGATCGATTTTCTTCCCCTGCCCTGTGACCGCGCCCCCGCAAAGACCTGCCCGGAAAAGATGCGCGGCAGCAGAAAGGAGGGGCCCCGCCAGTCAGGCGGGACCCCTCCAGGTGCACGCCCCTTGGGCGTGGACGTTGCTGGTTACCTGTCAGCCGGCTTGCTGGCACCGTTTTCGATATTGGCCGCAATGTTCTTCACGGCGGTCTTTGCGTCAGTGGCGACCGTGCCGGCGTCGGTGTCCGAATCCCCGGCAACGTGCTTGGCCTTATCAGCCGATCCTGCGTCGGTGTCGTCGCCTGCGGCCGCCACTGGCGTGGCCTCCGCTGTGGCGGGCTCATTGACCGCAGCGGCCGGCACGGGAGACGGAGTCTCAGCGGCAGGGGTGGACGGCGCCGGAGTAACGGGTGCCGGCGTCTTCCACGGATCCTCGACCGGCTTGGACGCCTTCCAGGCAGCAACCCCAGCAGCCACGGCAGCCGCGATTACTCCAACAATCAGCAGCCCGCGCCTCTTGGGCTTTTCCGGCTGGATCAGCTGCTTCCCGGTGACTGCACGGCCCGCCTCCGAGGCGGCTGACTTCAGCTGCGTGCCGGCAACCTGCGCCTGTTCCTGAAGGGAGTGGATGATGCCGACGTCGCCGAGCTTTTGTGCCACGGCGTCGACGCGGGCCGGAGCGTTTTCCAGCGTCCGGTGGACCACCTCCGATGCCGTGCCGATCTGGTCGGAGAGCCGGGGCAGGTATTCGACCACTACGCGGTCACGGGCCTGTGTGATGACGGGGGTGGCCTTGTCCAGGGCCTCGTGCAGCCGCGGTGTGGCACCCTCAACGGCGTCATGAATCTTCGGTGCCAAGTGCGCCAGTCCGTCCTGGATCCGCGGCGTCACGACAGCAACTCCGTCAGCCAGGTTGTAGGCGGCGGACTTGAGCCCTTCCTGGATTTTGGGGGAAGCGGTGTCGATGCCATGCTGCAGCCGGGGAACAGCCCAGTCCACTGCGGCTTCCACCCGGTCTTTTGCGTTCTCTACTGCTGAACTGACCGACAACTCCAGTTCATGGGCAATACGATCCGTTTTCTTCACAACTACCTCCCGATTAATGTGACGGTTCTGTCGCTAGCCTACGTGGAGGATGACCCGTGCTGCTATCGTTCCCGGGGATTGCGGACGGATTTCACCCAACGCGGAACTGCCTTTGCGGCCCCGTGCGGCGTTGACCCTCCGTGAAAGAATGACCGTATGACTGCCACAGCAACTGCAAAAGCAACCATCCACACAAGCCTCGGCGACATCGTCGTCAACCTCTTCGGCAACCACGCGCCGAAGACTGTCAAGAACTTCATTGGATTGGCCACAGGCGAACAGAACTGGACGCACCCGGAGACCGGCGAGGAAAAGACCGGCACGCCGCTGTACAACGGCACCATTTTCCACCGCATCATCAAGGACTTCATGATCCAGGCCGGCGATCCCCTGGGCCGCGGCACCGGCGGACCGGGTTACCGCTTCGACGACGAGATCCACCCCGAATTGAGCTTCAACGCCCCCTACAAGCTCGCCATGGCCAACGCCGGCATTCAGATGGGCAAGGGAACCAACGGTTCCCAGTTCTTCATCACCACCATCCCCACCGACTGGCTGCAGGGCAAGCACAGCATCTTCGGTGAAGTGGCTGACGAGGAATCCCGCAAGGTCGTCGACGCCATCGAAGGCGTCCGCACCGGCATGGGCGACCGGCCGGTCGAAGACGTAACGATCAACAGCATCGATATCGAGCAGCTCTAACCCACACCATGAGTTACGGAATTCCGTCGGTCGAGCCGTCCGCGCAGGTCCCCGTGTGCCCCCGGCACCCGGACAGGCCCTCCTACGTGAGGTGCCAGCGCTGCGGGCGTCCCGCATGCCCCGAATGCCAGCGGGCGGCCGCCGTCGGATTCCAATGCATTGACTGCGTCAATGAAACAAAACGTACGACGCCGGCAGTCCGGACCGTCTACGGCGGCGCCGTGGCGACAGGCAAGCCAATGGTGACGTTCGCGATCATCGCGGCCTGCGCGGTGCTATATGTCCTGCAATGGGTCATTCCGGGCGATGCCATTTACCGGAACCTTGCGTACGCCTCGGTGTTTGCCACTCCCGAGTACGGTGTGTTCCAGCCGTGGCGCATGGTCACGTCGGCCTTTCTGCACTCGCAGGGATTTCTTCTCCACATCCTGCTGAACATGTACATGCTGTGGATTTTCGGCCAGGCCCTGGAGCCGTTGCTTGGCCGGGTCCGCTTCCTTGCGGTCTACCTGGTCTCGGCCGTGGGAGGGTCCGTGGGGTATCTTCTCCTCACTCCCCTCATTCCTGAGGGCGGACCCGTGGGCGTCATCGGGGCCTCGGGAGCAATCTTCGGGCTCTTCGGCGCCATGCTGGTGGTCCAGCGGCACCGCCGCGCTGAAACCAAACAGCTCTGGATACTCATCGCCATCAACGGCGTGATCGGATTCGTGGTGCCCCAGATTGCCTGGCAGGCTCACCTCGGTGGGCTGATAGCGGGAGCCCTGTGCGCGGCAGTTATCGCCTACGCGCCCCGCGGTCCGCGCCAACACCTTCTGCAGTTTGCCGGTCTGGCCGCTGTTTTGGCGCTGCTGGCCCTCGCGTCTTGGTCCCGCATCATCGCCGGCTGACGGTTTCCTCACCGCTTCCCCTGCAGCTCCCCTGGCTGCACCTACATAGCCTTCCATACCTCGTGGCCTCCTTCCCATAATCTTCCAAGGCGCGACGTGTGCTGTACTGCACCCTCCGCCCTCCCGCCGGCCGGCTGGCGAGGGAGCGGCCTCGGGCCCGGCTGTTCCCCCTGAAGCCGCTGAGGCGCGCCTCTGGAACGCTTTGGCCTCTGTAGCTGGTCGCCTCCTGGAGCCGCAGCCTCCTGGACCGGCAACTTCCTGGACCGGTGGCCAGAGTCTCAGCGCTTACGTTTTCCACAGGAGTTATCCACACTGTGAGTAACTTACACGTCTGTAGTTCCCCCATTGCCGCTTTGAAATCCCCGCCGAAGCGCGGTTTTCCCCATTTTGTCGACAGTTGCGTCCACATCTGTGGATAACTCTGTGGGGGCTTCCTGTGGTTAAGTGGACAACTTTCCGGCTCCAGGAGGGGCGGGACCCTACATGGGCCGATGGACTGGCAACAAACTCACGGAGTGCCGGAAATCCCGGGAAAATCAACGGACGGAATGGTCCCCTGGCGCGTGCGAAGCAGGCGCACGCCCCTATTCTCAACAGGGTTATGCACATTTGTTAATAAGTTACAGCTGTGTAGTTCGACGACGCGAGACGGTCCTGAAGCCTACATGGCGGCGATTTCGGAGATTCTTCCCCACAGGTTATCCCCACCTGTGGATAAGTTGTGGGTACTCGCCTGTTGTTAAGTGGATAAACCCCACAGGTTCACCTCGGATTTACCCTCGCCTAGGGCGCCGTGGCTGTCACGGCATGTGGGCCAACGTGCCGCTTGCCGGTCCGGGCCGCGTGTAGTCTCGGATTAACCGCCAGCCAGCGCCACTGTCCGCCGGTGGCTTCCGGCGGGCTTATTCATCGAGGAGTACGCCGTGAGCACCACCGAACATATCTTCCTGGACAAACACCATCCCGCATCATGGCGTGCCCTCAATGGCCTGGGACTCAAAGTGCGGGAAGCGGCGATTGAAGCTGGGCTGGATCCTAAGCTCATCGAACTGCTGTACGTCCGCACCTCCCAGCTCAACGGCTGCGCGTACTGTCTGGACATGCACGTGTCGGACGCCCTCAAGGGTGGCGAATCCAGCCAGCGGCTGGCTGTTCTCCCCGCCTGGCGCGACACCGAGCTCTTTGACGGTACCGAGAGGGCGGCCCTGGCACTTGCCGAGAGCATCACAAACCTCCCTGACGCGCGAACCCGCGAAGCCGAGGAAGCCTATGCGCGTGATCACCTGACAGCTGAGGAGTATTCGGCGGTCAGTTGGCTGGCCATCACGATGAACGCTTTCAACCGGGTATCGATCACCAGCCAGCACCCTGTCCGCCGGCAAACAGACTAGGCCGCCGCATTATCCACAGACTTTCCACAGTTGTTAATAACTTGAGCAGCGCTTTTCGCGAAGGAAAGGGCGCGCTAGAGGCCTTGAGCCGCTCTTGAGCCCGGATTCGGCTCCGGCTTTATCAACACTGTGGATATCCTTACCAACATCTGTGGACAGGAAGTGGGACGCCGGAAGCGGGGCTGTCAGTGCCAGACGCCGGACGTTCCGCGTCGATGGCTGTCGATGAGGTGAGTGTCCACCATGCCGATGGCCTCCATGAGGGCAAACATCGTGGTGGGCCCGACGAAGGCGAACCCCTTTTTCCGGAGTGCTTTCGAGAGTGCAATGGACTCAGGCGACGTGGTGGGTACATCCGCGTAGGTCAGCGGCGCAGGAGTGGACGCGGGCTGAAACTTCCACACAAAATCCACGAGCCCGCCCTCGTCGCGGAGGGCAATCGTAGCCTTGGCATTGGTAATGGCGGCCCGGATCTTCAGCCGGTTCCGCACAATGCCGGGGTCCTGGAGCAGCCTCTCGACGTCGGCCTCGGTGAAGGCGGCCACAGTATCGGGATGGAAGTTGGCGAAGGCCGCACGGAAGGCCGGCCTCTTGCGGAGGATTGTGGCCCAGGACAGCCCGGCCTGAAACGCCTCCAGGCTGATGCGCTCGTACAATCCCTGTTCGTCCCGGACAGGAAGTCCCCATTCCGTGTCGTAGTACTCCCGCATCAGGGGATCTGCGGAGGCCCATACCGGACGGGCGAGCCCGTCGTCGCCGATGATGATGCCGTCCGGGGTCATGGCAGCGGAACGGCCGTCAGGAACGCCAGCGCGTGGTCATGAGGAAGCCAGCGATCGCAATGCCGAACCCGGCAACGATGTTCCATGAGCCCCAAGTACCCACGGGTAGTGTTCCCTCGCTGATGTAAAAGGTGATGATCCAAAGGAGACCGATGATCATGAGCCCGAACATGACAGGCTTGAACCACACGGGATTGGGTTTGTACGCCTGCGTCGCGGAGACGGATTCGGACGCGCGGGCAGTCTTCTTACGGGGCTTTGACTCGGGCACATGTCCTCCTTGGCGGGCTGAATCAAGAACGGCGTGCCCGGCTTGATATCCTGCTAGCAGGAATATTGCCGGCGGTCTGCGCGCTCTTGGTCAAGTCTGAAGTCTTACTAGCAGCCAATTCTAGCTGTACTTCAGGCCACACCATCGCCCACCGCACCCGCCTTGGAGGAGATCGCGTGGTACTGCAGGAGAAGGTCAGACCCCCTGCCGCGCCGGTATCCGGCGTCGTAATCCTGCGAAGGGCTGTCCAGGTCATTGGTGAGCTGCTGATAACGGCCGGCATTGTGCTCCTGCTCTTCGTCGCATGGCAGCTGTGGTGGACCAACGTCGCGTCCGATGCCAGGCAGGGCGAGGTAGTCAAAGACTTTGCCCGCGAACTGGGGGGACCGGTGGTTCCCGCGCCCAGCCCGGGAGCTTCGGCGGCCGCGTCGGGGACACCTGACTATGGCACCCCTCCGGTCGCCCAGGCACCCGGCCACGGCGGCACCATCGGCATCATGTACATCCCCAGGTTTGGCGAGAACTACACGCGCCCCATCGTTGAAGGAACCAGCCCCGATGTGCTGGACACCCTTGGCCTGGGCCATTACGGCAGCACCGCCATGCCGGGCGCGGTAGGGAACTTCGCGGTGGCCGGACACCGACAGACGCACGGTGCCGTGCTGGACAATATCCACACCCTCGTTCCGGGAGACAAGATCTACGTCCAGACCAGGGACGGCTACTACGTATACGTTTTCCGGAACAACCGGATCGTGATGCCGTCCAACGCTGACGTCCTGCTTCCGGTGCCCTCGCGGCCCGGAGTCAGGCCGACCGAAAGATTCCTGACCATGACCAGTTGCAACCCCCGCTTTGGTTCGCAGGAGCGGATCATTGCCTATTCCGTGCTGGACCACTGGCAACCGGTGTCCGCAGGGCCGCCGCGGGAAATTGCGGCCCAGGTGGCACGGGCCCGAGGGGAAGGCTGAGACTTGTACGGTTGGATATTCCGGCACCTCCCCGGCCCGCTCTGGCTTCGCATCCTCACCTCGGCGGCGCTGATTGTCGGGACACTGTTCCTGATGGTCGAGTTCCTGTTCCCCTGGATGTCACAGTTCACACAATTCACCGACTCAACGATTGGTGCGGCAAGTAAACCATGAGCACAACCAAGATCCTCGTCGTGGATAACTACGACAGCTTCGTCTATACCCTGGTGGGTTATCTCCAGGAACTGGGCGCCGAGACCACCGTGGTCCGCAATGACGACGTCACGCTCGCCGAAGCGGTCGAAATGGCTGAAACGCGCGACGGCGTACTCATCTCGCCTGGTCCGGGCTCGCCGTCGGAGGCCGGCGTCTGCATTGAGCTGATCAAGTGGTGCGGAGACAGCCGGAAGCCCATGTTCGGCGTCTGTTTGGGTCATCAGGCCCTCGCCGAGGCTTACGGCGGCATTGTGACGCATGCCCCCGAGCTGATGCACGGCAAGACGTCGCTGGTCCGGCATGAGGGCGTCAGCGTGTTCGCCGGGCTGCCCTCCCCCGTTACCGCAACGCGTTACCACTCCCTGGCAGCTGTGCGGGAGTCCATTCCGGACGTTCTCGAGATCACGGCGGAAACAGCCAACGGCGTGGTCATGGGCCTGCAGCACCGCACAGCGCCGCTGTGTGGAGTCCAGTTCCACCCGGAGTCGGTCCTCACCGAGGGAGGCTACCAGATGCTGGGCAACTGGCTTGAGTCACTCGGCATGAAGGGCGCGGCCGAACGCGCGGCCAAGCTCAGCCCGCTCATCCAGCACTAGCCGCCAATCCGGCACTAGCGTTTGGCGGAGGCGCTGGGCGAGGCAGTCGGCTTGGGAGTGGAAGTGGGGGTCGGAGTCGGCTTTGGCGCCGGCGCTTTGGCCACGGTGATGGTGATGGTTTTTCCCTGTTCCACGAGGGTGTTCAGGGGATCGCTTTGGCCTGTCACCTTGCCCGGAGCCACTTGGGAATTCTCCACTTCGCTGACGACAACCGGCAGATGCAGCCGCTTCAGGGCGGCCTCCGCTTCGGCGCGTGTCATGCCCCGCAGTTCGGGCACGGGCACCTTGCCGGTGGAAATGATGATCTCCACGGTGCTTCCCACCGCAACCTGCTGGCCCGGAGCGGGCTTAGTGGTGATCACCAGGCCGCCCGGGACCGTTGGGCTGTTGGCCATGGTGGTGGACGGCGCTCCCACCAGTCCGACCTGTCTCAGGATGTCACGGGCCGCCGCTTCCGTCCGGCCAGGCAACGCTTCAGGGATCTTGACGGCGCTTGGCCCGGCCGAAACGTTGAGCGTCACCTCCGAGTCCAGAGTGAGAAATGATCCGGCCGCGGGCACAGTTCCGATGGCTGTCCCCTTGTCGACGGTGTCGTGCTGGACGCGCTTGATTTGGGGCCGCAGCTTGGCGTCGTAGAGCACCTGCAGGGCTTCTGATTCTGTGCGGGCTTCCACCGAGGGTACGGCAACCTTCACCGGCTCCGCCGGCCGCTGGTTCATGGTGTTGTACAGCCAGAGTCCGCCGCCTGCGAGCACGAGCAGTGTAAAAACAACAAACGTGGCGATCCACGCCCGACGGCGGGACTTCTGTACGCGCGTGCGTTCCCTCTCCCGCGGGAGACCCAGGGGAAGGTCCTCCTGTTCGGCCGTCTCATACATCGCGGTGGCCTCCGCAGGCAGAACGGACTCGGCGCCGGCAGGCTCCTGGGCAGGACGGAGCCTGCCGCCCGGGGCATCGTCCAGGAAGCTGGCGCCTGTCATGGAAAAGGCTTCCGTGGCTGGCGTGCGGTGGAGCTGCGGGACGTGGTCGTTCGGGTCTGTCGGCGCCTCGCTGGCGGACACCCCAGGCACGGGCACGCCGTTTTGTGCGGCACGCAGGGCACGCCTGAATGACGCGGCATCCTGGAACCGGTCCACCCGGTTTTTCTGGAGTGCCTTCGCCAGGACGCTGTCCAGGGCTGCGGAAACGTCCGGGTTGAGGCTGCTGGCAGGCTCAGGAATCTCGCGCACGTGCTGGTACGCCACGGAAACCGGGCTCTCACCGATAAACGGCGGGCGGCCGGTCAGCATTTCGTACAGCAGGCACGCCGCGGAGTACAGATCGCTGCGGGCATCAACGGTCTCGCCGCGGGCCTGCTCCGGCGACAGATACTGGGCAGTGCCGACGACGGCCTGCGTCTGCGTCATGGTGGCCGCGGAGTCCGCCATGGCACGGGCGATGCCGAAGTCCATGACCTTCACCATGCTTGAGTTCCTGCAGAACATCACGTTGGCCGGTTTGATGTCGCGGTGCACGATGCCGGCCTTGTGGCTGTACTCGAGCGCGGACAGGACCCCCAGTGTGTAGCTGATGGCCTGGCTGATGGTGATGCCCTTGGCCCTGATGAGGTCCCGCAGGGTTTCCCCGTCCACGAATTCCATCACGATGTAGGGCACGCGGATGTGGTCGTGGGCGTCCTCGGGCAATGCGTGGTCACCGGTGTCGTAGATCGCCACGATGGACGGGTGGTTCAGGGCCGCAACAGCCTGCGCCTCGCGTTTGAACCGGGCTTGGAACTGCGGATCACGTGCCATGTCCGGACGCAGCAGCTTGATGGCCACTGTGCGCCCCAGCCGGGTGTCGGTGCCGCGGTGTACATCGGCCATGCCTCCCCGGCCTATGAGCTCACCGAGCTCATAGCGTCCGTTGAGGATGCGCTGGGCGGTCACCGGGATGCGGTCCTCCCGGTGCGACGGCGATCGTGGCGGCGTAGTCACAGCTTATCCCTGGCCCAGGGGCACGCTTGGAGAGACGCTGGGGCTGGTCGCGGGCGGAGTGGTGGCCTGGGCCTTGGCCAAATGGTAGGTCACCGTGGAACCGGCATCGACTTTGCTGCCGCTGCCCGGCTCGGAGCTGACGAAAGTACCGGGCTCCTGGCCGGGCTCCCCATCCACATCAGGTCCCTTGACCCAGCGGAGATTGGCGTTCTCGATTGCGGTCCGGACCTGGGCCTCCGTGCTGCCGGGACTGAGGTCGGGCACAGTGGACTGCTCCGGTCCCTTCGAGTAGGTGACCTTGATGGTCTCCCCTGGCTGGACCGGGCCGGTCGGGTTGATTTCAGTAACCGTGCCGGGAGCCGCCGCATTGAAGACCGGTTCCCCGTCCACCTGGAGCCCGAGCGCGTTCAGTTCGTCCCGCACCGCGGTGAACTGCTTGCCCAGGTAGGCAGCGGGAATGACATTGACGGTTTCCGGAGTGCTCTGCGTGGGGGTCGGCGTGGGCGTTGGCGACGTGGTGGTGGGCGTGGGGCTGGCACTCGTTGAGGTCGGGCTGCTGGCGGCACTTGACGTGGTACCGGCAGGTGACTGCGGCGGGAACAGGAGGCCCGCCTGGGTCAGGAGAATACCAACAACGGCGAAGAGCACCAGCAGGATCAGGGCGATCAGCGGCCAGGTCCAGGGGCTGCGTCCGCGCCGCTCCGGCTCATCCGCAGGTTCGTCGTCGTACTGCTCCTCCTCCTGCACCCAGCTGCGTTCCGCAGCGAGGGCGTCGGCCCGCGACAGCGTGCTGCCGGCACGCGTGGGCGCTCCCTCTGTTCCGGCACCGGCGCCGGCTCCGGCGGCGCCCGCCGCCGCCGCACCTGCAGCCGCCGCACCGAGCACCGGCAGGGCGGAAGTCGCCGTCGAACTCTTCTCGGTGCCGATGACGCCGGTGGGGGCCGTGTGCATGTTGACCGGTGCCGTGATGGGCCCGGTGGCACCCTCGTAGAGCAGCATGCCCGGGACGGCCGCGTGCGCCGCCTGGATGTCGCCGTTCCGGATGGCCTCGGCGGCTTCCGAAAGCTTGATGGCATTGGCCGGCCGGTTCTTCGGATCCTTGGCCAACATGGACATCAGGAGCGCGCGGACCGGTTTCGGAAGCGTGTCCGGCAGGGGCGGCGGGGCGTCGTTCACCTGGGCCAGGGCGATGGCGATCTGGGATTCGCCCGAGAACGGCCGGTGGCCTGTGAGGCACTCGTAGCCGATGACGCCCAGCGAGTAGATGTCCGAAGCTCCGGTGGCTGTCTGCCCGGTGGCCTGTTCGGGGGCAAGGTACTGCGCGGTGCCCATCACCTGGCCGGTCTGCGTGAGCGGCACCTGATCGGCAAGGCGGGCGATGCCGAAGTCGGTCACCTTGACCCTGCCGTCGGGAGTGATGAGAAGATTGCCCGGCTTGATATCACGGTGCACCAGCCCCTGGGCGTGGGCAACGGACAGTGCGCGTGCGGTCTGGGCGATCATGGACAGCGTGCGGTCCGGCGATAGGACCTGCTCGTGCTCGATGATGCTGCTCAGCGGCTGGCCGGGCACCAGTTCCATGACGAGGTAGGCGGAGCCCTCCTCCTCGCCGTAGTCGAAGACATTCGCAATGCCCACGTGGTTCAGGAGCGCGGTGTGGCGTGCCTCCGCCCGGAACCGCTGGAGGAAGCCGGGGTCGCCCGTGTACTCCTCTTTGAGCACCTTGATGGCCACGATCCGCCCGAGGATGAGGTCTTTGGCCTTCCAGACTTCGCCCATGCCGCCGATCGCAATACGCGTGGTCAACTGGAATCTGCCGCCGAGGGTGATTCCTGATGTAGGCCTCACTTATTCAACACCGCCTCAAAAATCTTCTTTGCGTTCGGACTGGTTAGCTGTGCGCCGGTGGTAATGTCCACGCCCTGCATGACGATCGTGACAGACACCTGCGGGTCATTCGCGGGGGCAAACCCGGTAAACCACGAGTTGTTAAGGCCATCGGTACCAAGTTCGGCGGTGCCGGTCTTGCCGGCCACGTCCGCGCCGGGCACCGCCGCGCCGGCACCGATGCCTTGGCTGACCACACTGGTCATCCATTCGGTGATCTGACCGGAAATTTCCGGCGTGGTGGAGGTCCGCAGCGGCACTGGCTTTGGTTCTTCGAGGACGCGCAGATCCGGCGACCGCACAGCCTTGATCAGGTTGGGGGTCATTTGTACTCCACCATTGGCAATGGCCGAGGTCATCAGCGCGATCTGCAGCGGTGTTGCGCGGACGTCGCGCTGGCCAATGGCCGACTGGGCCAGCCCGGCGGCGTCCAGGTCCCGCGGGAAGATGCTTTCGGCGTAGTCGAGCTTGAGCTGGTCTCCCAGTTCCTGTCCCCAGCCGAATTTAGCTGCCTGCGCGGCGATGGCGTCCTCACCGAGCTTTTCAGCAATGCTTGCAAACGGGGTGTTGCAGGACTGCTGGAGCGCGAACGCGAAGTCGGCGGTGTTGCGGGTGTAGCAGTTGCCGCCGGCATAGTTCGGAAGCCGGTACTGGATGCCGGGAAAAGACATTTCCGCGGGATTCGGAAGCTGGCTGTCCGCGTTGTATTTTCCGGATCCCAACGCAGCAGCAGTGTCCACGATCTTGAAGACCGAGCCCGGCGCCATGAGCGCACCGGTAGGTCCGCTGACGGACGGGTTCAGGTTGATTCCGGGGACCTTGATGATGTCGTTGTAGCTCGCCTGTTCCTTGGCCGCGTCCTGGGTGGCAATGAGGTTGGGGTCATAGGACGGCTTGCTGACCATGGCGAGGATGTCGCCGGTCTTCGGATTGGTGACCACGATCGATCCCCGCTGCCCGTCCGGTATAAGGTCGTATGCCAGTTTCTGGATCTTGGGGTCGATGGTCAGCTCCACTGACGCACCCTTGGGCTGGTTGCCCAGGAAAAGCTGCCCGATGCGGTCCAGGAACAGCTGGTCAGAGCTTCCGGCCAGCTGGGCGTCCATAGCGCGCTCGAGACCGGTCACGCCATAGTTCTTCGAGAAGTATCCGGTAATGCCGGCATAGAGCTCAGGCTGGGTGTAAGTCCGCTGGAACTTGCAGGTTTGGTTGCCTTCCACGGACTCCGCAATGGGGGTGCCGGCCACGAGGATGGCACCGCGGTGATTGCAGTAGTTCTGGAGAATGGCACGCTTGTTCCACGCGTTGGCCTTGAGCTCGTCGGCCCCGACCACCTGGACGTAGCTGAGCGCACCGAAGATCAGGGCGAACATGGCGATCGCGGCAACCCACGAGTGTCGAATGGCCTGGTTCACAGTTGTTTCACCGCCTCGGTGGGAGCGTCCGGAAGGGTCTGGGTAGCGTTTTTGCCCGGCCTGCCCATTGCCGCTGGCAGCCCTGGAGTCCGCTGGGCCTCGGGCGTCCGGCCCGGCTGCATGGGCGTGGTGTCCACAGGTCCGCGGGCAGTGTGCGAAATCATCAGCAGGAGGCCCACGATGATCCAGTTGGCCAGGAGGGACGAGCCTCCGGCTGCCAGGAAGGGGGTAGTCAGGCCCGTCAGCGGAATGAGCCGCGTGACGCCGCCGATGACGACGAAGCACTGCAGCGCCACAGCGAAGGACAGCCCGCATGCCAGCAGTTTGCCGAAGGCGTCCCTCGTGCCGAGTGCGGCGCGGAATCCGCGGGTGAACAGCAGCAGGTACATCATGACGATGGCGAACAGCCCGATCAGGCCAAGTTCTTCACCGAATGAGGCGATGATCATGTCGCTGTTGGCAAAGGGCACGAGGTTGGGGCGGCCCTGTCCAAGCCCGGTTCCCACGAGTCCGCCGTTGGCCATACCGAAGAGGCCCTCGACGATTTGACCGCTGCCGCCTGGCGAGCGTCCGAAGACCTCTTCGGTGAACGCATTCAGCCAGGAGTCGATGCGGAGCGCGACGTGTGAGAAGACCTGCGATGCAATGAAACCTCCGCCCAGGATCAGCGAAACGCCGATGACCACCCAGCTGATGCGGCTGGTTGCGACGTAGATCATCACAATGAACAGGCCGAAGAACAGGACGGAGGAGCCGAGGTCGCGCTGGAAAATCAGCACGCCGATGCTCACGAGCCAGGCGGTGATCATGGGTCCCATGTCCTTGAAGCGCGGGAACTGCAGGGGCCCGATCTTCCGGCCGGCGAGCATGATCAGATCGCGGTTTGACGATAAATAACCCGCGAAGAATATAGCCAGCGTGATCTTGGCGACCTCACCGGGCTGGAAGGTCATGGGTCCGAGCCTGATCCACACGCGGGCGCCCAGGATCTCGCCTGCGGAAATCCCGGGAATCAGCGGAAGGACGAGCAGCAGCGCGCTGACGGCCAGGGAGATGTAGGTGAAGCGGCGAAGGATCCGGTGGTCCTTGAGGAGCCAGATCACGGCGATGGCCACAGCCATTGCGATGAGTGTCCAGCGCATCTGGTTGTTGCCGGTGTCCTCGCCGGGGGCGTCGAGGCGATGGATCATCGCCAGGCCGAGCCCGTTGAGGGCGACGACCAGCGGAAGTATTACCGGATCTGCATACTTGGCCCGGATCCGAAGCACGACGTGGAAGGCGAGAGAGGCCACGGCCAGAAGGCTGGATTGGAACCAGAAGTCAGTGTCGAAGGCGTTCTGGTCATCGATGCTGATCAGTGCGTTGGCACCGATGCTGACAGCGAGGGCCAGCATGAGCAACAGCAGTTCGACGTTTCGCCGGGGCTTGGGCATGGTGTCGGCGTGGCTCATTGGCCCCCCTCACAGGTTGCGGTTGGGGACGGCGCGGGGGATGCACCGGCGGCGGCGGTTTGCGACGCTGCCGGCTTGGGGCTGGCCGTGGCGGCGGGCGTCTTTGCGGCAGGAGCCTTGGCAGCCGGCACCTTTGCGGCCGCGGTTCCCGCGGGCGTGGGCTTGGCAGTCGTGGCACGCGGAGTCGGGGACGCCGTGGACGTGGGCGAAGCCGTGATGCATTCATCCGACGGAGTCGTCGTCCCGGTCCGCTCGAGGTTCTTCACGATGCGCTGGGCATCGTAGAGGTCGCGTGCGGGCACGGTCTGGCGGACGCGCTGCTGCGAGAACTGCGGCAGGGACTCCATCCGAATTTCGGTGACGGCCTCAAGCGTCGAGAGCTGGAAGGGGCCAAGGCGCTGCGAAACGCCATTGAAGATCGCCACGCGCTGGTCGAACTCGCCAATGTAATACCGGGTCTGCGTCCAGGCGTAGCCCAGCCAGAGCCCCACGACGAGGACCATGAGGGCTGCAGCGGCGATGCCGATGGTGACCCAGCGGTGCGGCCGGCGTTCCCCTCCGAGATCCTCGGCCTCGTCACGGGCCGGTTCGGCCTTGTGCGTGAGCACGGTGGCTGCCCGGCGGGCTACCGTGCGCCCGGCGATCGTGGGGATGGATCCGGTCTCCGCCGCGGTGACGGCAGCACCGACGAGGAGGTGGGGGCGTGAGGACAGTTCCTCGCGCAGCACCTCTGCCGAGAGGTGCTCACCCAGGTGCGGGTCGGTACTTGTTGTGGGCTCCTTGGATTCAGGCTGGCCGGTGTCCGGGACTGCGGCTTTGCCGTCCTCGGAGGGAGGGACAGCATCTGAATCGTCGGCCTTCGGGCCGTGGGTGGCTGCTTCAGGGCTGGGCGCGGCCACCTGTTCGGCTTCGGCCCCGGCGGATTCCGCAGCGGCGGAGGTTCCAGCCGCGGCGCCGGCGGCGCCCGTGGCGGCAGCGGGCTTGGCGGGGAGGCCATCCGGCGAGGCGAGTTCCGCGGAAGGAACGATGTCGACGGCGGCTGTTTTGACGTCGTCGAGCGTCTCCTCGACGATTTCCACCATCACGACGGTGACGTTGTCCGGGGCGCCTGCCTCAAGGGTGAGGTCGACCAGGATTTCCACGCATTCGTGGATGTCCTTGGTTTCGCGGACTGTCCGCTCCACGACGTGCCCGGCCACATAGTTCAGGCCGTCGGAGCACAGCAGCCAGCGTTCGCCGGGCTGCACCTCCAAGGCGGCCAGGTCCAGTTCGGGGCTCGCATCAACGTCGCCGAGGACCCGCATGAGGACATTCTTATGGGGATGGGTTTCGGCCTCTTCAGGGCGGAGCCGGCCCTCATCGATCAGGCGCTGGACGAACGTGTGGTCTACGCTGACCTGTTCGAACTCGCCGTTGCGGAGCCGGTAGGCACGCGAATCGCCGATGTGTGCGAAGTGCAGCTTGCCCTCGGCGAGAAGCAAGGCCGTCACGGTGGTGCCCATGCCGGCAAGTTTGGGATTGATGTGGACGAGCTCTGACAGCAGGGAATTGGCCGTCTGGATTTCATCGGCCAGAACGGTTTCGGCGTCGCCGTCGTAATCATCAGCGTCCAGGTGGATCATGTCCAGGACGGTGGCCGCGGAGGCCACGTCCCCTCCGGCATGGCCGCCCATGCCGTCCGCCACCACGGCGAGGTGCCGCCCGACGTAAGCGGAGTCGTCATTCTTCGCCCGGACGCGGCCGACGTCGGACCGCGCGGCATAGCGCATGATCAGGGGACGCGGGGAGGCTGGCGCCTTCTCCACGGGAATGTCCGGAGCGGCCATGGCTATGGCCTCAATTCAATGACCGTCTTGCCGATTCTCACGGGTACACCGAGGTCCACGGGAAGGGCCCGGGTGAGCTGCTGGTCGGCCAGATACGTGCCGTTGGTGGAGCCGAGGTCCTCAATGAACCAGCGGCTTCCCTGCGGGAACAGGCGTGCGTGCCGGCCGGAGGCGTAGTCGTCCTCCAGCACGAGAGTGGCTTCCTGGGCCCGGCCCAGCAGGATGGGGCTGGATGCGAGGGGAACCGTGCGCCCCTTGAGGGGGCCTTCGGTGACCACCAGTTGGCGGGCCTGCTGTTTGACCGGAGCCGGGGCGGGCTCGGCCAGTTCAGGATTCTTGCGCACCTGCCGAGCGGTGGGGGCGCCCGTCGCGGCCTTTCGGCCGATCATGAGGTCGCGGCGCATCGCGGAGACGATGCTGAAGATCAGCACCCAGAGAAGCAGCAGGAAGCCGAAGCGGAGGGCGGTTATGGTCAGTTCGCTCATGGGCGGCCGCCAGTGTTGGCGGGCAGGAGGCGGAAGATGATTTTGGTCCGTCCCATCGTGATGGTGGAGCCGTCGGTGAGCTCCGTGCTGCCAGCCACTTTGTGTCCATTGACGTAGCTGCCGTTGGTGGAACCGAGGTCCACGGCAGTTGTGGTGCCGCCGGCAGTCTGGATTTCCAGATGGCGACGGGATACTCCGGTGTCGTCCACCAGGATGTCAGCTTCTGATGAACGTCCCAGAACGACCGAAGGAGCATTGAGTGAATATCGCTGGCCGTCGATGTCCAGGACGGGCTGCAGGCGGACAGGCTGGCGGCTGGGCGCTGCAGGTACGTTGGCGCGCGGCGCTGCTGCCGGAGCAGCACCCGACGCCTTCTCGGTCTTGGATGTGATCTCAAAGTCGCCCGGACGGTGGGCTTCATCGTGCCGGAACGAGATCCGGACCGGCCCCTGAAGGGTGTAGCCCTGGCTGCGGACGTGGTTGATCACCACATCGCACAGTTCTTCGGCCAACGGGGTTCCCCATTCCTGGGCACGCTGGAAGTCATCGTCGCTGAGGAGTACGTCAAAGACATTGGGCGCCAGAGTCCGGCCGGCGGCAACGGTGATGGCCTTGTGGTCGACTTCCCGGCGGAGCCGGCTGGCGATTTCCACGGGCTCGACCTGTGCTTTGGAACCGGTGGAGAAGACGCCGCGGACGGCCTTTTCAATGCCGCGCTCGACTTTGTCCAGCAAACCCATGGTCCTTCTCCTTCCTTGCCACGGCGGGCAGTGCGCCTCGTGAAGCTCTCTCTGCTGCGCACGCCACAACAGAACAGTGGGCCCACCGGAAGCGGGCGCCTATACATCCGATACTACTTGCCACCCCTGCTAATGACCTTAATCCACAACGTGGCGGTGCTCAGATTCGTTCATGATGGACACTCTTTTGTTGCCGTCATCACACGGATTGGCGTGCGGAGCGCCGCCGGGTTGCCTGGAGCCGATGGGGCCGCGCGGACCTCAGTCTGCCTGTCAACGGGCCCCAATCCGGCCGATTGGCGTTTTGCGGCAATTGTCCGTTATGCTTGATCTCGCTGCTTTTACGAGGTTGCGACTCCGGAGTCCGGGGTTGGAATTCAGTGGAAGAAGTTGCGCGCGAGTGGCGGAACGGCAGACGCGCTGGCTTCAGGTGCCAGTGTCCGAAAGGGCGTGGGGGTTCAAATCCCCCCTCGCGCACGCAAATGAAACACCCCGGTCTTTCGGACCGGGGTGTTTTTGTTTGCCCTGCGGCGGGGTTATCGGGTTCTTGGCAAGAGTGCCAAATTCGGGCGCGTCAGGACACCGGGGTCACCAAGGTTCCGTCGGCTGCGAACTGGGCCAGGTTCGCAAGCGTGAGCTCCGCCATCGCGGCGCGGGTCTCGTGGGTCCCGCTGCCCAGGTGCGGCAAAAGAACCACGTTATCCATGGACAGCAGGTCCTGAGGGACCTTCGGCTCATCGGCAAAGACATCAAGGCCTGCTCCGCCCAGCTTTCCCTCCAGCAGGGCCGCGACGAGAGCCTGCTCGTCCACTACTGAACCTCTGGCGATGTTGATAAGGTAACCGCCGGATCCGAGTGCCTCCAGGACCTCGCGGTCAACTACGTGCACAGATTCCGGCCCGCCGGCCGCTGCCACAATCAGTACATCCGAATTCTGTGCCAGCTCCACCGGTGAGGATGCGTAGTCGTACGTCACCCCCGGATCCCTCCTGCGGTTGTGGTAGCTGACGGTGCAGTCGAAGCCCTCGAGCCTGCGCGCAATTACTTTTCCGATCCGGCCAAGGCCCAGTATCCCCACCCGCTTGCCGCTTGCCTTGGTGGCGAGGGGGAAATTTCCCTTTCGGGCCCAGTCGCCCCGGCGTACATAGCGGTCTGCGGCACTGGTGCGGCGCAGCACGTCCACATAAAGCGCGACGGCGGTGTCAGCCACGCAGTCATTCAGGACATCCGGTGTATTGCTGACGGCGATCCCGCGTTCTGCGGCCTGCCTGGTGTCCGTGGTGTCGTACCCAACGCCGAAGTTCACGACAGCCCGTAGGTTGGGCAGGGCCTCCATCAGTTCGGTTCCCACACCGAAGCGCCCAGAGGTGACGGCGACCTCAAAAGTGTGGCCATGGCGTTCCAGGAACTCGGTCTGGTCTGCCACGGAATCGGGCAGCCGGACTGCGCCGTACACGTCGGCCACCGTGTCCTGGACAGTTTGCATGAGTGGTCCTACCTGCAGGACAGCGACGTTGTTGTTCATACCCTGCACAGTAGGTTCGGGCATCCATATGCGTCCAACATGCAAATAGCATTGATCGATGCCCGATGTGTATAGGTGTGCAGACTTTCGCGGAATACCGCGGCGGACGGGGTCACGTGGCGCCGGTCACACCCCCTGGCTCCGCCATGAAGGGCACGACGCACGGCTTTGCGGCATGCCCTTCCTCTTGTGGTGCTTTTGGAGGCTCAACTAGCTTGAGTCCAGCGCGGCCCCCAGCTCCCTGTCCACACCTCACACAAAGCTGCAGCCTGCCGCGCTCCACTACTCCGGAGGATCCAATGATGTCTTCTTCAACACCCCAATCCCGCGCATCGGCGGTTAGATGGCCTGCCCTCGCGGCCGGAGCACTGCTGGCGCTGAGCGGCTGCTCTGTCGCCAATTCCGACGCCGCGCCCGCATCCGGAAGCACGCTCCGCGTGGTCCTCGGCCAGGAACCGCCCACCTTGGAGGCCTGCGAATCGAACCTCACATCGACCGGTGTGGTGGTGCGCTCCAACGTGACTGAGCCGCTCATCGAACGGAACCCCCAAACCGGCGAACTTGAACCGCTGCTGGCAACGGAATGGAAAGCCACATCGGACACCGAATGGACTTTCAAGCTGCGCGAAGGCGTGAAGTTCCAGGACGGCACCCCATTCGATGCGGAAGCCGCGGCCTTCACCATCAACAGGGCCGTCAACTCCAAGCTCGGCTGCAATGTGGAAGGCTACGTGTTCGGGGACGCCGATCTCAAAGTAAAGGCCGTGGACGACACAACCCTCACGGTCGCCACGGCGGAGCCGGACCCGATCCTCCCGCTGCGGCTGTCCTTCCTCGAGGTGGTGCCGACGTCGACGGACACCACCGCGAAGGTTCGCGAACCCGTCGGCACCGGCCCCTACAAAATCGAGGCGTGGGACGCCGGCCAGAAAATTACGCTGAGCAGCTGGGATGGCTACTGGGGCGATAAGCCGGCCTATGCCAAGGCCGAGTACCAGTGGCGCTCCGAGAGTTCGGTGCGCGCGGCCATGATCACCAGCGGGGAAGCCGACGTGGCCATGGGCCTCAGCCCCGACGACAACATGGGCGAGCTTGGCATCGACTACCCGAACAATGAGACGGTTGCCCTTCGGCTCGAGGCTACGAAGCCGCCGCTGAACGACATCCGCATCCGCCAGGCGGTGAACTACGCCCTCGACAAGGAGGGAATCGTCAACTCCCTCTACCAGGGCAAGCACAAAGTGGCGGCCCAACTGGTGCCTGAGGGCATCGTGGGCCACAACGCGGAGCTGAAGGGGTGGTCCTTCGACCTGGACAAGGCGAAGTCCCTGGTTGCCGAGGCCAAGGCCGACGGCGTGGACACCTCCGCCCAGATCTCGCTCGTTGTCCGCAGCGCCCAATTCCCCAAGATCACCGAACTGGGGCAGGTACTCCAGGAGCAGCTGAGCCAGGCCGGACTGAACGTGAAGCTGAAGATGCTGGAAACCAGCCAGCACCTGACCTACCAGGTCCGCCCGTTCGCTGACGATGAAGGTGCAGTTGCCCTGATGACGCAGCACGGCAACCAGGCCGGTGATGCGGCCTTCACCGTGGACCAGTACATGCTGTCCACCGGGGCGCAGAGCTACTTCGGGACCCCGGAGTTCGACGCCATGATCAAGAAGGCGGACGCGGCATCGGGTGAGGAGCGGAAGAAGGCCTTCGAGGAGATCTTCGCCTACCAAAACGACAAGGTGGTCCAGTTTGCCCACATCTCCCACCAGACCGGCATCATCGGCAAGTCCAAGTCCGTGAACTACACGCCGAACTCCTCCAGCGGCGACGAGCTGCGTGTCTCGGAAATGACCCCGGCAAGCTAGCCCGGGCCTCCAGGAATAAGAAGGACAGCCATGCTGATCTACTTGAGAAAGCGGATAGCCTCCAGTGCGCTGCCGCTGGTAGTGGTTATCGTCGGTGTTTTTGCGCTTGCCCGGATGACAGGAAACCCGGCCAGCCTCTATCTGCCCCTGAACGCCACACAGCAGATGCGTGATGACTTCACCGCACGCAACGGCCTGGACCAGCCCTTGCTGGTGCAGATGGCGGACTACTTCGGCGGGGTGCTCAAGCTCGACTTCGGGCAGTCCCTCCGCACCGGGCAGGATGCCGCCGCCATGGCGCTGCGTGCCTTCCCTGCAACTCTGCAGCTCGCGGCCACCACCATGGTGCTGGCCGTGCTGTTTGCACTGGTTGTCGGTTGCTGGGCCGCACTGAAGCCCAACGGCGTGGCCGACCGCATCTCAAGCTTCGTCTCCATGGCCGCCGCTTCGATTCCTGACTTCTGGCTCGCCATCGTGGGCATCTGGGTCTTCGCCATAACGCTGGGCTGGCTCCCGACATCCGGTGTGTCGGGGGCCGGCGCCTGGGTTCTGCCGATCGCAACCCTTCTGCTCCGGCCATTCGGCGTCCTGGTCCAGATCGTCCGGGGCTCCATGGTCTCGGCACTGTCGGAGCCGTACATCAAGCTGGCACGCAGCCGCGGTGCCGGCGAACTGCGGGTGGTCACCCATCACGCACTGCGCAACGCCGCGGCTCCGGCCCTTACTGTGGCCGGTGACCTGACTGTGGGTTTGGTGAACGGAGCTGTGGTGGTGGAAACCATCTTCGGCTGGCCCGGCATCGGAAAGCTCATGATCGATTCCATTCTGCAACGTGACTTCGCCGTGCTGCAGGCCGCGGTGCTTCTCACGGCAGTGGCGATCTTTGCTTTGAACATCCTGATTGACATGGGCTATGCGCTGCTTGATGCACGTGTCCGCCCCGTCACGGCAAAGGCTTAGGAGTAGCCATGAAGACTTCATTGACTGAGCCGGCGGGGCAGAATCAGCTGCCGGCAGCCGAGCAACCGAAGCCCGTGAAGGAAAAGAGGGAGGCGAACCTCCACCTCTTCCGGCTTCTGCTGAAGGACCCCTTTGCAACGGTGTCCGCGCTGCTCCTGATCGCCATCGGGCTGACCGCCGTCGTCGGCCCTGCCCTCATGGGCGACCTGGCAACCAGACAGAACCTCCTCTTCGCCAATAAGGCACCCTTTACCCTGGCCAATGGCTGGGAATACTTCCTGGGCAGTGATTCGCTGGGGAGGAGCATGCTCGCACGCCTCGTCGTGGCCAGCCGCACCACGTTCTCCGTGGCGCTGCCCGCCGTGGCACTTGCCCTCGTGATCGGTTCCCTCTGGGGAGTCTGGGCCGGCTACCACCGCGGCTGGCGTGAAAACCTCTCGATGCGGATCGCCGACGTCATCATGAGCTTCCCGTCCCTGCTGCTCGCCGTCGTCGTTCTGTATGTGTTCAGCCCGAGCGCAGGAAACATCGTGCTGATCCTGGCCCTCACCCGGATCCCCATCTATCTGCGCACGGCCCGGGCCGAATCGGCGGAGCTGCAAAGCAGGACGTTCGTGGATGCTGCCCGGACCTTCGGCGCCAAGCCGAACGCCATCATCGGCCGCCACGTCATCCCCGTGGTCCTGCCGACGCTCCTTACGCTTGCAACGCTCGAATTTTGCTACGTCATGCTGGCCGAGTCGTCGCTGAGCTTCCTCGGCATCGGAATCCAACCGCCGGACGTCAGCTGGGGACTGATGGTCTCGCAGGGCAGGCAGTACATGCAGACGGCATGGTGGCTGTCCATCTTTCCCGGCGTAGCAATCGTGGTCACCACCATCGCCGCCAACGTCCTCGCGGCCTGGCTGCGTATCGCCACTGATCCGGCCCAGCGCTGGCGGCTCGCACTTCCCCGCAAGCGCCTGATTGCCCGTATTCCAGTAAAGGAGGCCAAGCCGTGAAAGCTGCTGCCCAAACCGTGCTCACCGAAGAGTCCCCGGTGAAAGATGCCGTTCTCACTGTCCGGAACCTGGCTGTGGACATCCGCACCCACCGGGGAACGATCCGGGCCGTCAATGGTGTGGGCTTTGAGGCCCGTGCGGGGGAGACCCTCGCGCTGCTCGGAGAATCCGGCTGCGGTAAGTCCATGACGGCGAAGGCCCTCGCCGGGATCATGGACCCGGTCTGTGACCTGGCCGGCGGGGAAATTGTCCTCAACGGAACAGATCTTGCGGCCCTGACACCCAAGGAGCGGCTCAAGTTTGCGGGACCGGGGCTGGGGATCGTCTTCCAGGACGCGCTGACAGCCCTCAACCCTGTTTACACGGTGGGAACACAGCTCGGCGAAGCTTTCAGGATCCATCAGGGAATGAGCGCCAAGGAAGCCAAGGTCCAGGCAATTGATTTGCTGAAGCGGGTGGGAATTCCCGAACCCGAGTCCCGCGTTAATTCGTATCCGCACCAGTTCTCCGGCGGTATGCGCCAGCGCATCCTGATCGCCATGGCGGTGGCACTGAACCCGCGCCTGCTGATAGCGGATGAACCCACCACAGCCCTGGACGTCACGGTCCAGGCGCAGATCATGCAGCTCCTGCGGAAGCTCCGCGAGGAGGGACAGATGGCCGTCGTGCTGATCACCCACGATCTGGCGGTCGTCGCCGAGGAAGCGGACTCCGTGGCGGTGATGTACGCCGGGAACGTGGTGGAGAGCGGGCCGGTCTCCCAGGTCTTCAGCGATCCACGGCATCCCTACACCAAGGGGCTGCTCGAGTCCGTGCCCGTTCACGTGGAGCGCGGCACCCACCTGAAGTCCATTGCCGGGAGCCCTCCGGAGCTCCACGACATCCCGGCCGGCTGCGTCTACCAGTCCCGATGCCCGCTCGTGCAGGATATCTGCAGGGCCGAGCGTCCCCGGCTGCTGCCGGTCATGGACAGTGCCCAGGACAAGCAGAACGGTGCCGGCAACGGCCCCCGCGCCGAGAGCTACCCCGCGATCCAGCCGCCGCGGCCGGGCCGGTACGCAGCCTGCCACTTCAGCAAGGAGTTAAACAATGTCTGAGCCGCTTCTGCAGATCGATGGTTTGTGCAAGACGTTCCACGTCGCCAAGAGCGCCAGCGGCAACACCCGCCTCAAGGCACTGGATGGCGTCAGCCTGACGGTCGGCCGCGGGGAGACCCTCGGCCTCGTGGGGGAGTCGGGCTGCGGCAAATCCACGCTGGCCCGGACCCTCATGATGCTCGAGACGCCGGATGAGGGGACCGTGACCTTTGAGGGAACGAACCCGTTCGGCCTCCGCGGCAAGGAACTGCTGAGCTGGCGGCGCAGAGTCCAGATGGTGTTCCAGGACCCGTTCGCGTCCCTCAATGCGCGTATGAGTGCCGGCGACATCATCGCGGAGCCCTGGGCCACCCATCGGAGCCTCTACCCGACGCCGCGTGAGCGCGAAGCCCGGGTGCGCGAGCTGCTCACCATGGTTGGGTTGCGTCCATCGGATGCCCGTAAATCCCCGCAGGAATTTTCCGGCGGCCAGCGGCAGCGTATTGGCATTGCTCGGGCGCTGGCCCTCAACCCGGACGTCATCATCCTGGATGAACCGGTCTCCGCCCTGGACCTTTCCGTCCAGGCACAGGTCCTCAACCTGCTCAATGACATTCAGCAGGAACTGGGCGTTTCCTACATCTTCATCTCCCACGACCTGACCGTCGTGCGGCACGTGGCAGACCGGGTGGCGGTGATGTACCTGGGCAGAATCATCGAAACGGGCGACACCGAGGAGGTTTTCGACCATCCGCGGCACCCCTACACAGCGGCGCTGATGTCCGCCTCGCCGAAGCTGGACGTGACGGGCTCGAAGCGGGAGCGCATCGTCCTCAAAGGCGAGTTGCCTTCCCCGTTGGACCCGCCGTCGGGCTGCCGCTTCCGTACCAGGTGCTGGAAAGCGCAGGACATCTGCGCCGATGTGGCTCCCGAGCCGCGGGTGACGACAGCCGCCGCCGGTGCGCCGCATGTGGCCGAATGCCACTTTCCGCTCGAAACCATCAAGGGCCTCACCGCCGCCACCGCCGCTGCCGGGTGACGGGCACGGAGTATGCGGTCATTGCCGGCGTGATTTTCCTGGCCGCCTGCCTGCAGGCCTCGACGGGGTTCGGCCTGGGAATGCTCGCCGCGCCCGTGGTGGCCATGGTGGACCCGATGCTGTTGCCGTCCACGCTCATTCTCCTGGCACTGCTCGTGACCATCCTCGTGACAGTCCGTGAACGGCAGCACCTGGACCTCCGCGGGACCGGCTGGGCCCTGGTGGGCCGGATCCCCGGAAGCTTTCTGGGGGCGTGGCTTGTGGCCGTGATCTCCACGGAAGGACTTGCCTGGGTTGTGGTTGCGGTGGTGCTCACCGGGCTGGTGCTTGCCATCAGGGGGTGGGCGCCCCGGCCGGTCAGGGTCAACCTCATCGCGGCCGGTGCAGCCTCGGGCATCATGGGCACCGCAACATCCATCGGGGGACCTCCCATGGCCCTGGTGTGGCAAGGCCATCAGGGACCGCGGCTGCGGGGCACCATGAGCGCGTTCTTTATGGTCGGCTCCGCCATTTCCCTGGTCTCGCTGGGAGTTGCAGGCGCCGTGACGGCCGAAACCTTGACGCTCGCGCTGTGGATGGTGCCTGCGGTGCTGGGCGGCTATCTGGCCTCACGCTTCGTGAACCGCTTCCTGAACGCTGCACGCCTCAGGGTGCTGGCGATGGGGGCGTCGGGGCTGGGAAGCCTGCTGTTGATGGGGCAACTGGTGCTGGCTGGCATGCAGCCCTGAGCGTATGAGCTGGTCGGAACGACTCGCCGCAGATCGCCGTCCTAGGACCTGGGCACCAGGTTGAACAGCTCCAGGCCTTCCGCCAGCCTCCTGATGTTGGCCGCAATGTCCGCTGCCCGTCGTTCGAACGTGGTCCTCGCATGTCCGGAGTGGTGCGGGGTGAGAACGGTATTGGGCAGGGACGCGAACGGCAGTTCCGCCGGAGGCACCACTCCATCGGCAGGCGAACCCCACCAAACGTCGATGCCCGCCCCGGCGATGCGCTGTGACTCCAGGGCGTCGAACAGCGCGTGCTGGTCCACCACCGGCCCCCGCGCAACATTAATAAGGAACGCCGTGGGCTTCATGGCCGCCAACTCCGCGGCTCCGATCATCCCCTCTGTCGAAGCGTCCAAGGGCACAGTGACAACCACGACGTCGGACGCGGCCAGCAGCTCCCGGAGCTGGTGGTTGCCGCCGGTCCAGCTCAGAGCGACCCCATCGGGGACGCTGGCGTCCGGGTTCCTGCGGACGGCGCGGACGTCCATGCCCAGTGCGCCGGCCATCCGCGCAACCTCGGCCCCGATCGAGCCCATTCCCACGAGTCCCAGGGTCATTTCGCCGAGGGTCGGGTGGAAAGGAACGTCCAGATCCGTGGCAATGGTTTTCCAGCTGCCGCCGCGTAGAGCACGGTCGGCCGCCAGGACATTGCGGGACAGCATCAGCGTGAGCATCAGGACGTGTTCGGCGATGGGCTGCGCGTGATGGAAGGTGTTGGCAACGACGGCCTCCGGGGGCAGCCCCGGAAACGAGATTTTGTCGTAGCCGGCGCCTGTGACGTGCACGAGCTGCAGCCTGGCGGCGGCGGCCGCCTGCTGCGGACCCAACGACGAACAAACGACGACGTCGGCACGCGCCAGCGCGTCCAGCTGGCGGGCGGGGGTCCAAGCCGCCGCCATGTCCCAGTGGTGTGCGCCGCCGTCGTGCTTTAACTCGTCCTCAAACCGGCTGATGATGGGGTCGGTGACCACGATCCTCAGGCTCTTCATTGAGGTCTCCTCTTTGCTGCGGTCCTGGATGCGCTCACCAGCGGGGGCTCTGAAGCTCATAGGAGGGGTTCAGCCTTCTCATGTACCCGGTGTCGTCCCGGCTCGTGATGCCGCATTCCAGATACTGACGGTGGAGACGCTGCAAGGCGTCGCGGTCCAATTCGATACCCAGCCCGGGCCCGGTGGGGACCTTGACGGCTCCGCTCTCGAAGGCGAAAGTGCCGGCAGCCACGACATCCTCTTCCGGGTCTTTCCATGGCCAGTGTGTGTCGCACGCATAGTCGAGGTTCGGCGTCGCTGCTGCCAGATGAACCATGGCCGCGAGGCTGATGCCCAGATGGGAATTCGAGTGCATGGACAGACCCAGGCCGAAGGTGTCGGCGATGCCCGCCAAGGACTGGGAGCGGCGCAGGCCTCCCCAGAAATGATGGTCCGAGAGGATGACATCCACGGCACCTGCGGCAATGGCCGGGGCCACGTCAGAGAAACTGACCACGCACATGTTCGTGGCGAGCGGCATCCCTACCTCGCGCCGGACAGCTGCCATCCCCTCAATGCCAGGCGTGGGATCCTCGAGGTACTCCAGGATGCCGTCCAGCTCCTTGCCCACCCGGACGGATGTGTCCACGGTCCAGGCACCGTTGGGATCAACCCGGAGCGGCATGGCCGGGAACTCGGCCCGCAGTGCCTTGACGGCGCCCACTTCCTCCTCGGGCGGGAACACGCCCGCCTTGAGCTTGAGTGCCGGGAAACCGTACTCGTCCACCATCTTCCGGGCCTGCCGAACAATTCCGGCCGGATCCAGCGCTGCACCCCACGAATCGTCGTCCTGGCCGGGGTGTCCGGACCATTTGTAGAACAGGTACCCGCTGAACTGAACGGTGTCGCGGACAGCGCCGCCGAGAAGATCGCTGATGGGGCGGCCAAGGAGCTTCCCCTGAATGTCGAGGGCGGCCACGTCGAAGGCTGACAGGACACGGTCCGTGGTGCTGGAACCGGTGACCATTCCGCTCATGCCATGGCCCCCACGGACCGTGTCGTGCCGGAGTGCAGCTGCAATGCGGCTTCGGATTTCGTTGATGTTGAAGGCATCAGTGCCGGGAAGGCCAGCGGCCGCGGCTTCCAGACGTGCGAGGTGGCCGGCATCTCCGTAGGTTTCACCCACCCCGCTGATGCCCGAATCCGTATGGACTTCCACAATGGCCCGGAGAGCATAGGGTTCATGGACACCAACAGTGTTCAAAAGCGGCGGATCCTTGAACGCCACCGGCGTGATGGTGACGTGCGTGATGATCACTTGCTTCAGGTGTTCGACGTGCTCGTTCACGGGGTTCACTCCGGTGTGCTCCTAGATGCGGCTCGGTCAGTGTGGGCTAGGTCAGTGGGCTTGCCCAGCAGGTTTGTTCGTTGGTGAAGTCGGGGCCTTTTCCTGTGCGGGATGGTTTCGCAACTGCCCTCCACATGAACATAATGGGACGAATTGATCCACGTCCAAGCCAACTTTTGCACCCGATCATCCACGAAAGGTATCGATGTTTACCTTGCCCCAGCTGGAGGCCTTCGTTGCCGTCGCTGAAGAACTGCATTTTGGAGCGGCCGCGGAAAGGCTCAACATGACGCAGCCTCCCCTGAGCCGGCAGATCCAGATCCTGGAGAAGAAGCTCGGCACGCAACTCTTCGGCCGCACCAGCCGCAAGGTCGAGCTGACACCGGCGGGCGCCATGCTGTTGCCACGGGCGAGGCAGATCCTGGACTTGTGCATCAAAACCGAGCTGGATGTCCGCAGGGTTTCCTCGGGGGAAGTGGGAGCCATCACCGTGGGCTACACGGCGATCGCCGGCCAAAGTGCATTGCCCCTCATGCTGCGCCGCGCGGCCGACAGCATGCCCGGGGTCTCGTTCATGCTCAGGGAGCTCGTGTCCACGGACCAGATGGACGGACTGGTGAAGGGCAGCGTGGATCTTGGTCTGTTGAGGCCGATTGTGGCCCGCCCGGGCATAGTGTCACGGCCCCTCATGAAGGACCGCCTGGTCGTGGCGCTGCCCGTCGGGAGCTCATTGCTTGGAAGCATGCCCATGAAGGAGGGCGCCCCGCTGCCCTTGGGAAAACTGGACCGGCTTCCCCTGTTGATGTACTCCACGAAGGAAGCCAGGTACTTCCACGATCTCGTGCTCCGCCTGTTTGCCAGTGCCGGCGCCCATGCAAACATCACCCAATATGCCAGCCAGATCCCGGCACTCCTCGCCTTTGTCCAGGCGGGGCTGGGAGTCACGCTGGTGCCGGCGTCCGCCATGGCCTCGGCACCGGCGGGGGTCGAATTCCACGAAATCGACGGAAGCCACGGCATTCAGGAGCTCAACCGGGTGGACCTGGAGATTGCGTGGAACGAAGAGACAGCCAACCCAGCGGTCAGGCGGCTCCTCGAGCTGATCGACTCTGCGGGATTGGCTGCGTCCGATCGGGACAGGTAGCCCGGGAGGCTGCTTCGTCCCGGCTACTTTGACCCGGCTACTTTGATCCGACGGTGGCCAGTCCCGAATTCAGTTCCGTTGAGTTTTCCTCCTCGCCGCGCGGCTCCGCTTCGACCCGTGCCCCGGGCGTCTTGCGCTCCTTCAAGAAATACACGAGGCCGGCCGCGAGAGTAGATGCCGCGGCCAGGGCGAAGAGTCCCGGCACTACGCTTCCGGTCTGCTCCTTGATGATGCCGAAGCCGAACGGGGCCACAAAACCGCCCAGATTCCCCAGGGAATTGATGATGGCGATGGCCGGGGCCAGGACCAGCGGATGCAGGCCGGACTGAGGAATGGTCCAGAACAGCGGAGAAGCACTCTTGAAGCCCATGGCGGCGATGGCGAGGAACACCAGGGCCAGGACCGGAGTGGCGACGGCGGCTGCGAACGTTCCCACGGCGGCCACCAGCAGGGCAACCACCAGCAGGGGACGCTTGGACTTTGCCTTGTCCTGCCATTTGGCTGCAAAGTACATGGCGACGACGGCGCACACCCACGGAATGGCGGAGAGGAAGCCGACACTCAGGTCGGTGGTGCCGGGGATCTGCCTGACGATGCTGGGCAGCCAGAAGGTGTTGGCATAAATGGAGAGCTGCACGGCGAAGTAAATGCCGCAAAGCAGGAGGATCTGGGGGTTCAGGAGCATCTTCCAGCGGTTGATCTTCGCATTGCCTCCGGCATGTGACCCGGTACCGTTGCCGGCGGAGTGCTGGGCGTCCTCCGCCTCAATTGCACGGGAGAGTGCGGACTTTTCGGCGGTGCTCAGCCACTTTGCATCGTGGATCTTGGCATCCAGAAGAAAGAACACCACGATGCCCACAGCCACCGACAACAGGCCTTCGAACCCAAACAGCCACTGCCAGCCACGCAGTCCCAAGACGTCGTGGAGGCTGAGCAGCATGCCGGCAATGGGTCCCGACAGAGCGGCGGCGACCGACGAACCGGCAATGAAAATGGCTGTGGCCTTGCCGCGCTGGCCTGCGGGTACCCAGCGGGCGAAGTAGAAGATGACCGCGGGGAAGAATCCTGCCTCGGCCGCACCGAGCAGGAATCGCAGGACGTAGAACATCGTCTCGTTCTGGACGAAAGCCATCAGGAAGGACACTGTGCCCCAGCTGATCATGATCCGGGTCAGCCAGACCTTTGCGCCGTACTTTTCCATCATCACGTTGCTGGGAAGTTCAAAGATGGCGTAGGCAATAAAGAAGAGTCCCGCGCCGAATCCATACGCGGCAGCGCCGATGCCGACATCCGCCTGCAGGTGGTCCTGGGCGTAGCCGATGTTGGACCGGTTCAGCTGGTTGCAGACCAACATGACCAGCATGATGGGCAGCACCCGCCTGAAAAACTTCTTCGTGGCCGAAGCCAGATCCGTGACAGCGGTGTCTACAGACTGCATTGGGGGAATCCTCTTTGGTAGATCAGCAAGCTCACGCTGCGGGGATGACGGCCACGCCGTGTGCTCCTCACCACAGCACCCGTTAACTGTAAACAGCCGCTTTCATGCACGTCCAACACAGATTTTGCATGGCGTGATACCTGCGGAGACCGATTCCCCGCATTGCCTCCTGCTTGAGGCCTTCATCGCCGTCCTTCGTCTCCGTCCTCTGTAACGGTCCTCCGTCACCGTCCTGCGCGGAGGCGGCGGCGGGAATTGGCGAGATGGCTGCGCATGGCCGCGGCAGCCGATGGCCCGTCTCCCTCGGCAATGGCGGCATAAATCGAGCCATGCTCGTGGACGACCTGATCGAAATGATCCCGTGCGTAGTGTTCGACGCCGGTCATCAGCCGCGTCCGCGGCATGGCGATCATGGTCTGGCCCAGGGATGCGAGGCAATCCGAGTAGAAGGGGTTTCCCGAAGCAGCGGCGACGGCGCGGTGGAAGTCGTAGTCGGATTTCATGGCATGCGCAGGATGCTCCACGCTGGCCGTGAAGTCATCCAACGCTTTGTGCAGGACCTTGAGCTGGCGGTCGGTGCGGTTGGTGGCAGCGAGGGTGGCGGCTTCGGCCTCCACGCCGATGCGGAACTCCAGCAGGTGGAGACGGTCTTCCATGGTGACAACAGGCCTGGTGGCCTGTCCCGCCGTCGGACCTTCCGGGGGCGGGGTCAGCGCAAAGCTGCCCCGCCCGCGTTCGGTTTCCACGAGTCCTTCGGCCTGGAGCCGCGTGAGCGCGGCGCGGACCACGGTGCGGCTCACACCGAACTCGTTGATCAGGGTGTTTTCGCTCGGAAGCTTGTCCCCGGGCTGGATGACGCCGTCAACGATGCGGTTGCGAAGGTCGGCGGCGAGGTCCGTGGTCAGGTTCCGGCTCATGGGTTCAAGATTACGCGCCGAATTCCACGGTCTCCGTGGTCCAGGCGCGTGCCTGGTCGCTGAGCGACACACCGAGGCCGGGGCGGTCCGGAACCATCATGCGGCCGTTCTTCGTTTCGAGGCGCTCGTTGAACAGCGGGTCCAGCCAGTCGAAGTGCTCCACCCAGGGCTCGCGGGGATAGGCAGCGGCAAGGTGGAGGTGGATTTCCATGGCGAAGTGCGGGGCCAGGCCAAGACCGCGTTCATCCGCCAGGGCAGCGAGGCGCAGGAACTGCGTGATACCGCCGACGCGCGGGGCATCAGGCTGGATGATGTCGCAGCCGTTGGCGGCGATGAGGCCCTTGTGCTCGGCTACGGAGGCGAGCATTTCGCCGGTGGCGATGGGGGTGTCCAGGACGTGGGCGAGATGCGCGTGGCCTTCGAAATCGTAGGCGTCCAGCGGCTCTTCAATCCACACGAGGTTGAACTCTTCCAGCTGGCGGCCCATGCGCAGGGCGGTGGCACGGTCCCACTGCTGGTTGGCGTCCACCATGCACGGGACGTCCCAGCCGATGTGTTCACGGATGCCGGCTACCCGGCGCAGGTCCTCTTTGCTGTCCGGGAGGCCAACCTTGATCTTGATGCCGCCGATTCCCTCTTCGATCGACTGTGTGGCGCGGGCCTTGACCTCGTCCAGGGTGGCGTTGAGGAATCCGCCCGAGGTGTTGTAGGTCTGCACGGAGTCGCGGTAGGAGCCCAGCAGCTTGGCGAGCGGGAGGCCGGCGCGCTTGGCCTTGAGGTCGTAGAGCGCGATGTCGAGGGCGGCGAGGGCCTGGGTGGCGACTCCGGAACGGCCCACGGAAGCGCCGGCCCAGAGCAGCTTGGTGTAGATCTTGCCGATGTCGTTGGGGTCCTCGCCAATGATGCCGTCTGCGACTTCCTTGGCGTGGGCGTACTGGGCGGGGCCGCCTGCACGCTTGGAGTAGCTGAAGCCGAGGCCGGTGTGGCCCTGTTCGGTGGTGATTTCTGCGAAGAGGAAGACCACTTCGGTCATGGGCTTCTGGCGACCGGTGAACACCTTGGCGTCGCTGATCGGAACGGCGAGTGGCAGCTTCGCGGTGGACAGTTTTACATGGCGGATGAGATCTACGGTGCTCATGGATGCTCCTCGAAAGCAGGATGGTGGGCTGCGTCGCCCTCCTACTTAGAGTACAAGTAAGCAACTTGTATTACAAGTATGTTCCTGCACGAGTCCAGGCAACGTGGGGAACTTGGCCGATGGTTGCATGGCGACGGCCAGCTTCGGCCGAGTTCAGCATCTGAAGTAGTTGTTTCGTTGTGGTTGTTGGCGGGGGTCGATATGGGGTGGTGGTTTGAACCAGGGCACACCGTTCTTGACCTGGATGTGCCACTGTTCCTTGTGGATGAGGTGGTGGTGATGGGAGCACATGAGGGTGCCGTTGTCGGTGCCGGTGGTGCCGCCGTGTGACCAGTAGGTGATGTGGTGGGCTTCGCACCACGGTGCGGGGATGGTGCAGCCGGGGAAGGCGCAGCCTTGGTCGCGGGCGGTGATGGCTTTGCGGATGTGGGGCGGGAAGATGCGGGTGGTGCGGCCGACGTCGAGGATGCGGCCTTCGCTGCCGAGCAGGACCGGGATGACGTCCGCGTCGCAGGCGATTTTCCGGACGGTGGCGGCGTTGATGGGTCCAGTGAACGTGAACGACCCGGTGCCGCCCTGAAGGTACCCGCTGGCGGCTGCGGCCGTGGGTCGGTTCGATGCGGTGCTGCGGTTGATGCTGCGGTAGCGGGGTCCTTGGCTGGTTTCGTGTTCGAGGCGGTCCAGGAGGTCGAGGTAGTCGATGGTGACCATGACCTGGGGTCGGAGCCCGCCGGTTGTGGGGAGTGCATCGGTGGTGAGGGCCGCTTTGCAGGCGCCGACGAGTCCGTCCAGGTGTTGTTGCGGGCGGGTCCGGCGGTCCAGCTCAACGTCCGGCGGCGAATCCCAGCCGGTGGTGCGCGGGTTGGTGGTGGTGCGGGGGTTGGTGGCGGTGTTCATGACGGTGAGGAGGTGTTCGTATTGGTCGGTGGTGGCGAAGATTTCGAGGTGGTGCAGACCGCGGCGGGGGCGGCGGAGGAAGGCGCCTTGGCGGTGGCGGAGTTCTTCTTCGGTGGGTTCGGTGCCGTCCTGGTCGATGGCGTCGGTCCAGCGGTGGGCGATGCGGGTCAGGAAGTCGTGGTCGTTCTCGAGGGCGGTGCGGACCAGGATGGTTTCCATGTGGTCCAGGACGGCGGGCTCGGCGATGGGTCGGGCTTTGTCCAGGGCGGTGGTGATGATGGTGCCGGCGCGGGAGGCGATGGTCCCGGCGGCCAGGACCGTGGCGGTGCGTTCGCAGGCCGGGGGCAGGGGCGCTCCGCCGAAGCCGGTGCGGGGGAGAACGGAGCCGGCGAGGGCGAGGCGGCGGCGGGCTTCGCCGATGCTGATCCGGAGCCGGATCCGCAGGAACTCCGCGGCATTCCGGCACCCGTCATCGGCCGGATCCACCGCCCCAAGCCGGGCCGCCGGGGCCGGGAGAGCGGAAGCCGCCGTCGCGGGTTCGGTGTCGGGTTCGGTGCGCCAGCCGGTGGTCCAGCCGGTGGTTTTGCTGGCCGGGCCGGCGGTGTTGATCGCTGCGGTGCGGGTCCGCTCGACCGCGGCGGCGGCGAGCAGTTGCAGGTGCTCGACCCGGCGGGACAGCTCCTCCGCCAGGTCGGCGAAATCCGCAGCGTCCCCGAAACCGGCCGCGGCCAGGTCCTTGGGTGCGGACTCCACCGCCGCTTCCACCAGCGCGAGGCAGGCTTTGAGATTAGCGGAAGCACCGCCGTCGGACACCACGCGGTCCACAAGCCCGGAATCTGACATGGAAGCGGGAACGCTGAAGAGCCGGCGGCTCCGCAGCAGGGAAGCCGCGCTGAAGCCGGACGTTACCGTCCGGCCCGCGGTGTGATCCGCTGCGTTGTCCCCCATGGCTTCCATAGCTAAACTCTGCCAAAGGGGTCGGACATTATTAGCTATCCGACCGCCCAGGCGACCACCAGCAGCGCCCCGACGCTGAGCAGTGTGGTGCAGAGGATCACGTCCCTGGCCACGGTCATGCCCCTGCCGTAGGGGGAGGCGAAGAGGAACACGTTCTGTGCGGTCGGGAGGGCGGCCATGATGACGCTCGCGAGGAGATGCTGGCCTTCCAGGCCGAAAACAAACCGGCCCAATACCCAAACAACCAGTGGCATGCCCGCAATCTTCAGGAAGGTCGCCACCAGGGTTTCCGTGCGCCCGTCGCCTGCTTGCAGGGGTGCCTTCCCGGCCAGGGAGAGGCCAAAGGCCAGCAGCACCATCGGAACCGCGGCGCCCGCGAGCATGTCGATGGGCTTCTGTAACAAGTCCGGGGCGCTCCAGCCGGTAAGCGCCACGACGGCGCCGAGCGCGGAGGCGATGATCATGGGGTTGGCGAACGGCTGGACCAGCATCTTTTTCCACGAGATTCTGGCTCCGGAGGACAGCCCCAGGACGGTCAGGTAGAAGGGGGCCATGACCAGGATCTGCACCAGCAGCACCGGGGCCACGTGCTGGGCCGTTCCCACGGCGTAGAGCGAGACCGGGATCCCGATGTTGTTGGCATTGGCATAGCTGCTGGCCATTGCTCCGACAGCGGTCTCCGCAACGGGTCGGCGGAAAAACAGGAAGCTCAGCAGGCAATAGAGAAGCCCCACTATCGCTGCTGACAGCAGCGCCAGTGGGGCATCCGTTCCGAGCGCTGCCCGGATGTCACTTCCGGCCACCACAGTAAAGAGGAGTGCCGGGTTGGTGATGTAGAAGGCTGTGCGGGTCAGCGCGCCCTGGATCTCGGGACCGAGGACCCGCAGTCGGGCCGCGACATAGCCCACGGCAATGACGGCGGAAACTATGAGGATTCCGGAGACGACGCCGCCCAAGCTGAGCCCTTCTATTTAACTCTATTCAACGTAATGAGTGGGTTCCGCACGG
The DNA here is from genome assembly GCF_059759125.1 of Arthrobacter sp. GQ119. Lineage (NCBI taxonomy): Bacteria > Bacillati > Actinomycetota > Actinomycetes > Micrococcales > Micrococcaceae > Arthrobacter > Arthrobacter sp. GQ119. Next base: position 149,630 of record NZ_JCAXEA010000007.1, read on the forward strand.
CCGGCTCCTGTTGCGGGGAGGCCCGGCCGTGCGGAAGATTTTGGTGCTTGTCTACCGCACTCGCATTAGCGGACGAGACTGGGACGCTTGGGATCGAAGGACCAGCCGTCGATGTAGTACTGCATGCCGATGCTGTCGTCGCGGGCGTCGAGGCCGTGCTGCAGATACAGCTCATGCGCCTTGTCGAGGGCATCGCGGTTTAGCTCGATGCCGAGACCGGGTGCATCCGGAACCTCGATGGCGCCGTTCCTGATCTGCAGCGGGTCCTTGGTGAGGCCCTGGCCGTCCTGCCAGATCCAGTGCGTGTCCAGCGCCGTGATCTCGCCCGGTGCGGCCGCGCCAGTGTGCGTGAACATGGCAAGCGAGATGTCGAAGTGGTTGTTCGAGTGCGAGCCCCACGTGAGGCCGAACTCGTTGCACAGCTGCGCCACGCGTACTGAACCGTGCATGGTCCAGAAGTGCGGGTCTGCCAGTGGAATGTCGACGGCGTTGCTGCGGATCGCGTGCGCCATTTCGCGCCAGTCCGTGGCGATCATGTTCGTGGCCGTCTTCAGGCCGGTGGCACGGCGGAATTCCGCCATGACTTCGCGCCCCGAGAAGCGGCCTTCCGCCCCGCAGGGATCCTCGGCGTAAGCCACCACGCCCTGCATCCGCTTGCCCAGCCGGATGGCCTCCTCAAGAAGCCACCCACCGTTGGGGTCGAGCGTGACACGGGCTTCGGGGAAGCGCTTGGCAAGTGCCGTGACGACGTCCACTTCGGCGTCGCCGGACAGCACGCCGCCCTTGAGCTTGAAGTCGCTGAAGCCGTAGCGCTCCTGCGCGGCCTCGGCCAGGGCTACCACTGCTGCGGGTGTCATCGCTTCTTGCCGGCGGAGCCTCTCCCAGCGGTCCGCCGGCGCATCCTCCACGAGGTACGGCAGGTCGGTCCGTCGGCGGTCGCCGATGAAGAAGAGGTAACCGAGCATGGGAACAGAGGTACGCTGCTGCCCGTCGCCCAGCAGTTCCGCGACGGGGACGCCCAGAAACTGGCCGTGAAGGTCCAGCAGGGCTGATTCGACGGCGGTGACCGCGTGGACGGTGGTGCGCAGGTCGAAGGTCTGCAGGCCACGGCCGCCGGCGTCGCGGTCGGCGAACTCTGCGGCGATCTCGCGCAGCAGGGAACGGTAGCGGGCCACCGGCTTGCCGGTGATCAGGGTGCCTGCTTCCTCGATGGTGGTGCGGATCTTCTCTCCGCCGGGAACCTCACCGAGTCCCGTGCGGCCGTCAGAGTCGGTCACGATGACCACGTTCCGGGTGAAGAACGGCCCGTGGGCGCCGCTGAGGTTCATCAGCATGCTGTCGTGGCCCGCAACCGGAACGACTTCCACGCGGGCGACGGTTGGCTGGGCGCTCATGCGTTGACCTCTTCTTTTTCTTCGGCGTCTGCCTGGACAACGGTGCCGTCGACGCGGCGGTTCAGGTGCCAGGGGTTGGTGTCCTGGAGGGGTGCGGGGAGCAGTTCCTGGGGGAGGTTTTGGTAGGCGACGGGGCGGAGGAAGCGGTTGATGGCCAGGGTTCCGACGGAGGTGGTGCGGCTGTCGGAGGTGGCGGGGAAGGGGCCGCCGTGGACCATGGCGTGGCCGACTTCGACGCCGGTGGGCCAGCCGTTGACGATGATGCGTCCGACTTTCTGCTCCAGCGCCGGGATCAGGGGTGCCGCCGTCGGGTAGTCCTCTTCGGTGAGCTGCAGCGTGGCGGTGAGTTGGCCTTCGAGCCGGTTGATGGCGGTGAGGAGTTCCTCGGTGGTGGAGTAGCGGATCACCAGGGACGCGGCGCCGAAGATTTCCTCGTGCAGCACGTGGTTGGAGACGAAGGTGTTGATCTCGGTGCCGAAGATGGCCGGTGCCGGGGCGTTCTCGGTGCCTCCTTGGGTGCCTTGGCCTACGAGGTCGACGCCGGCTGCGGCGCCGAGCGCTTCGGCGCCGGCGTTCCGGGAACCGGCGATGCCTGCGGTGAGCATGGTCTGCCCGGCGCAGGCGGACACGGCGCGTCCGACGGCGGCAGCGAGTTTGTCTCCTGCCTCGCCCGCGGGGGCGAAGAGCAGGCCGGGGGAGGTGCAGAGCTGGCCGGAGCTGCCGGTAACTGCGGTGACGTACTGCTGGGCCAACGCGTCGATGTGTTCGGTGTCGATGTGTTCGGCGGAGCCGTTGAGGGCGCCGGGGAAGACGAAGACCGGGTTCAGCGAGGACATCTCGGCGTAGACGGGGATCGGTTCGGGGCGGGCCGCGGCGGCTTGCATCAGCGAGATGCCGGCGGCGCGGGAGCCGGTGAAGCCGACGGCCTTGATGGCCGGGTCCGAAACCAGGGCCTGGCCGATGCTGGCGCCGGGGCCGTAGACCAGGGAGAACACGCCGGGGTGCAGCCCGGTGTCCTTGACGGCTTTGACGACTGCCTGGGCGACGAGTTCGCCGGTGCCGGGGTGGGCGTTGTGGGCCTTGAAGACGACGGGGCAGCCGGCGGCCAGGGCCGAGGCGGTGTCTCCTCCGGCCGTCGAGAAGGCCAGCGGGAAGTTGCTCGCGCCGAAGACGGCGACGGGGCCGAGCGGGATCTGGCGCTGGCGGATGTCGGCGCGGGGCAGCGGGGTGCGGTCCGGGAGCGCGGGGTCGACGCGCACGCCGCGGAAGTCGCCCTGGCGGACCACGTTCGCGAAGAGGCGCAGCTGGCCGATGGTGCGGGCCAGTTCGCCCTGCAGCCGGGTCGCCGGCAGGCCGGTTTCCTGGCCGGCGCGGATGATGAGTTCCTCGCCGATGGCATCGATGTTGTCCGCGATCGCCTCCAGGAACGCAGCGTGCCTCTCGGGGTCAAGGGTGCTGAAGGACGGGAAAGCCTCGGCCGCCGCGGTCGTGGCGGCTTTGAGCTGTTCTTCGGTGATCAGCGTGTAGGCGGGCTCGAGCCGTTCATTCGTGGCCGGGTTGAATCCAAAAGCGGTTTTGCCTGCGCCCGGGACCGGCTGCCCGGCGATCAGTGAGTGTCCGTTGAGTGTCATGGTTGCTCCTAGGAGACGGTGGCGATGAGGGCTTTGAGGTCGGCGAGGTCCTGCGCGGCGAGGTTCTGCAGAGGGGGGCGGACACCGCCTGCGGAGCGGCCGATGACGTCGAGGCCTGCCTTGACGATGGAAACGGAGTATCCCTTGACCCGGTCGCGGATGTCCAGGTACGGGATGACGAACTCGTTGAGCTTCTTGTTGACGGCTACACGGTCGTTATTGCGGACGTCCTGGTAGAAGTCCAGGGCGAACTGCGGGACGAAGTTGTACATGGCGCTGGAGTACGTGCTCATGCCCAGCTGCAGCAGCGGAAGCGCGAAGGTTTCCGCGGTGGGGAGGCCCCCGAGGTAGAAGAGGCGGTCGCCGAGCTTGGCATAGACGCGGGCATCGTGCTCAAGGTCGCCCACACCGTCCTTGAAGCCGATCAGGTTTTCGTGCCGGTCAGCCAGGGTAGCCACGGTGGTGTCCTTGTAGATGGCGTTGGCGCGGTTGTAGATGATCACGCCGAGCGACGTGGCACGGCAGACGGCGCTGACATGCTCAATCAGGCCGCCCTGGTCCGCCTCGGTGAGGTACGGCGGGAGGAGCAGGATGCCCTCGGCGCCCACCGCTTCGGCCGCCTTTGCGTTCTCGATGGCCTGGGCGGTGGACCCGCCGGCTGAGGCCAGGACCGGAACCGTGTTGCCGACTTCCTCGACGGCGGCACGGACGACTCGTTCCGACTCTGCGGGTGTGAGGGAGAAGCCTTCGCCGGTCCCGCCGGCGGCGAAGAGCCCGGCCACCGGGTAGCTGGCCTGCCACGCGAGGTGCTTCCGGTAGTTTTCCTCGTCAAACTGCAGTTCTGCATCGAAGGAGGTCACGGGGAAGGAGAGCAGCCCGTTCTTGAGTGTGTCGGCAAGTTCCTGGGGTGAGTATTTGGCCACGGTGTGGTCCTCCATGTCGGCGCCGCTTCGTGCGGCGGATGAGTTCGTTCCTTCCACATTAGGGAGGCATTTGATGCCTGTCTAAGTTCATTTTTGTATGTACTGATACCGTCCCGGCATCATTCGGGCTCCGCACGTTGAGGCTCAGTTGCCGCGGAATTCGAGTCCGTGCAGCAGGCGGGAGAGCGCGGGGTTCCGGATGTTGCGGTTCCAAATGGCGTGGAGTTCCACGGGATCCTCCACGCTGCTCTTCAGCGGAAGGAACTCGACTGCCTGGATGCCCAGCAGGGTGGCGGAGTGCGGAACGAAGGCCACGCCCCGTTTTGCGGCGACGAGCGAGACCATGGTGAGGATCTGGCTGACCGTGTGGACCACATTCGCGTGCTGCACGGGAATCATGCGGATCACGAGGTCATAGAAGTACCGGGCCTGCGTTGGCGAGTGCATGATGAGAGGTTCGTTCTTGAGGTCCTCATGAGTGATGTCGCGGCCCAGGTCGGCCAGCGGGTGGCCTGAAGGAACCGCCAGCACCATGGCTTCCCGGTACAGGAGGTGGGAATCGAAGATTTCGCTGTCGAAGGGCGGGCGGGCCAGGCCAAGATCCAGTTCGCCGGTCTGAAGTCCCATGATCTGCTCTCCGGTGACGAGCTCCTGCAGGTCGAGGTCGACGTCCGGGAGGATGTCCGAGGCCTCCTCGAGCAACGGCCCCAGGATGCTGAACCCGCTCGCGGCGGTAAAGCCGATGCGCAGATGCCCTGACCGGCCGGACGCTATCCGGCGGGCCGTGACCGGCGCCCGTTCCGCCAGTGCGATCAGCCGGCGGGCCTCGTCCAGGAAGGCCCGGCCCGCCGGCGTCAACTCGACTTTCCGGTTGTCGCGCTCAAGCAACTCGGCCCCCACTATTTTCTCAAGCTTTTGGATCTGGCGGCTGAGGGGCGGCTGCGTCATGTTGAGCCGCTCCGCTGCGCGGCCGAAGTGCAGCTCCTCGGCGACAGCGATGAATCCTGCAAGCTGGTCGAACGTAAACATGATGCCTTCCCGGTATTACCCGATGCATATTTGGGCTTAGACACGCATCATACCGGCTCCCTACACTCAAGAAAGCGAGCCGGCCGTGACCCGGTTCACAACTACTTACCGGGCACCCCCGCCCGCAGTGCAAACGAGGAGTTTCAATGACGCACTTCCCCTCCCGCCGTTCCATTCTCGGTGCAGCATCCGCCGTTGCTCTGATGGCCCTGACTGCCTGCGGCAATGTCGCCGGTGGCGGAGCCGATACATCGAAATACCCGAGCGGACCGGTCAACCTCACGGTTGGCCAGGCTCCCGGCGGCAGCACCGACCTTATTGCCCGCGCCATTTCAGAAGGCGCGTCAAAAACCCTGGGCGCCCCGATGCCCGTAGTCAACAAGCCCGGTGCCAACGGCGCCTTGGCCTCCAAGGAGGTGGCGGGCAAGCCGGCTGATGGCCAGAACCTGATCCTGCTCAACGCCTCCCTGATCACCATCACGCCGCTGGCCGTGACCGCGGACGAGGCTGTGAATATTGATGATTTCGATGTCATCGCCGGTTTGTCACAGGATGACTATGTACTGGTAGCCAGTGAGAAATCCGGCTTCAAAACCATCAAGGACGTGACAGGGGCGGGCCGCAACATCACGTTCGGCACCACCGGCGTGGGGACCGGAAGCCAGCTCGCACAGACCGTGCTTTTCAAGCAGGCGAATGTCAAGGGCACCGACGTTCCCTTCGACAGCGGCAAGCCGGCATTGACTGCTGTCCTTGGCAACCAGGTGGAGCTGGCGACCATCCAGCTCGGCGAGGCTATGCCCCAGATCAAGGCCGGCAAGGTTGCCCCGCTGCTGGTCTTCTCCGAGGAGCGCAACACCTTCCTGCCGGACACGCCCACTGCCAAGGAATCGGGCTACGACGTTCCGGTGGCCCAGTACCGGGCAGTCGCCGCGCCCAAGGGCACGCCGCAGGAGGTCAAGGACAAGCTGACGGCAGCGTTCCAGGAGACCTTCAAGTCGGACGCTTACAAGGCATTCAACGAGCAGAACCTGCTGACGCCGAAGGAAATCTCCGGTGAGGAAGTTGTCACGCAGTGGAAGGACTACGCCGCGAAGTACAAGGCACTGGTGGAGAAGTACAGCATCAGCTTGAGCGGAACGAAGTGATTTCTGTGAAGCCAACACCCCCAGTGCCCGACGGCGGGGCGCTCCCCGGCGTTGACCTGGACGATCTCACGCCGGAACAGCTGGCGGCCCAATGGGAAGAGGAAAAGCCGCCCGCCGCCGGGGCTCTGGCCAACGCGGCCTCCTCGCTGGTGGTTCTCGGCCTAGGCGCCGGTGCCATCATGCTGTCCCTGGCGATGGGACTGGGCACGCCGGCAGCACCGCAACCCGGACTCTGGCCTTTCATCATTAGCTGCGTGATGGTGGCGCTCGGCCTCTTTCAGCTGGTCATCGGCCGGCACAACCGGGACGCGGAGAAGTTCACCCGCATGTCCATGGCGCCCCTGACCGGCCTGGTGACACTGGCCCTGATGGTCGCGCTGATGCCGACGATCGGATTCGAACTGCCGGCGTTGGCGCTGTGCATCGTCTGGATGCGGTTCCTGGGCAGTGAAACCTGGCGCTCCACGCTCGTGGTGAGTGCCGTCGTCGTTGGCGTGTTCTACGGGCTCTTTGTCCTCGCGCTCAACACTTCCATCCCCCATCTCTTCTAGGAGACACCGTGGATTTTCTGAATCCCGTGATCAACGGATTTGCGGTTGTCCTGGAGCCGACAAACCTCCTGTACTGCCTCATCGGCGTCGTGATCGGCATGCTGATCGGTGTTCTGCCAGGCCTCGGGCCGGCTGCCACGATCGCCATACTGCTCCCGCTGACATACAACGTGGAGCCGGTGACCGCCATCATCATGCTGGCGGGTATCTTCTACGGCGCGCAATACGGCGGAACGATCACTTCGGTGCTGCTCCGCCTTCCCGGCGAGGCCTCGTCGGTGGTGACAGTATTCGACGGCTATCAGATGGCGCGGCAGGGCAAGGCCGGCACCGCACTGGGACTGGCTTCCATCGGATCCTTCGTCGGCGGCACCGCCTCCATCATCGGCCTGACATTCCTCGCCCCGATCGTGGCGAGCTTTGCCCTGGACTTCGGCGCCCCGGAGTACTCCGCCCTGGCCCTGCTGGGCATCCTGCTGGTGGCAACGATCAGCAGCGGCGCGAAAACCAAGGCGCTCATCGCCGCGGCACTCGGACTGCTGCTGGCCACCGTCGGCCGCGACGTCTTCACGGGCGAAAGCCGCTTCACGTTCGGCAGCCTGGAGCTCGCCGACGGGATCGACTTTGTACCGATCGCCATGGGCATCTTCGGCCTTGGCGAGATTCTGTACAACCTGGAGGAACGCCACCGTGCCGCCAAAGCGCCGTCCAAGGTCGCCAATGTGTGGCCGTCACGCAGTGACCTGAAGCAGGCCTCCGGTTCGATAGGACGCGGCTCCATCCTGGGCTTCTTCCTTGGCATTCTGCCCGGCGGCGGCGCCACGATTTCGTCCATGGCCTCCTACGCCATGGAAAAGAAGCGGGCCAAGCAGCCGGAACGCTTCGGCAAGGGAGCGCCCGAGGGCGTTGCCGGGCCCGAGACGGCAAACAACGCCGCTGCCACCTCCTCCTTCATCCCGCTGCTCACGCTGGGGATCCCGGCCAACGCCACCATGGCCCTGATGTTCGGAGCGCTGCTCATCCAGGGCGTGACCCCAGGTCCGCAGTTGGTGGAGGAGAACCCGGACCTCTTCTGGGGCGTCGTGAACTCGATGTATATCGGCAACATCCTGCTGCTGATCATGAGCCTGCCGCTGGTGGGCCTGTTCGTGAAGATCCTGCGCGTCCGCGCCGCGATTCTGGCCCCCGTCACGGCGCTGATCACCCTGCTCGGCGCCTACACGATCAATAACAGCATGTTCGACGTGACTCTTGTGGTGGTGTTCGGCGTCATCGGCTACCTCATGAAGAAGTTCGGCTTCGAGCCCGGTCCGCTGGTCCTGGCGTTCGTGCTGGGTTCGCTGCTCGAGAGTTCGCTCCGCCGCTCGCTGCTGGTCTTCGGCGGCGATCCGCTCGGCTTCTTCGGCAGGCCGATTTCGGCAACATTGCTCGCGGTGTTCGTCCTGGTCGCCGTGCTGCCGGGGATCCGGAGCATGCTGGTCAAGCGCAGGGCAGGTGCTCCCGGAGAGCCAGAGCCCGCTACCGTACAAATCAAGGAGAAGGTATGAGCATCATCGTCGGTTTCGTCCCCACGCCCGCCGGTGAGGCGGCTTTGAGTGCGGGCATCGCCGAGGCTCAGTTGCGGAAGCAGGACCTCGTCATCGTCAACTCCGCCCGTGAGGGTGCGCTGGTGGATAAGTCGGTTGCGCCGGTGGACGTGCTTGCCCAGGCCTCCGGGCGGGCCGCGGAGGCGGGGGTGAAGGCAACTGTGATCCAGCCGCCGTACCAGCACGACCTGGCAGACGAGTTCCTTGAGGTAGCCCGCGAAGCCAACGCCTCGCTGATCGTCATTGGCCTGCGGCACCGGTCGCAGGTGGGCAAGTTCATCCTTGGCAGCCACGCGCAGCGGATCCTGATGCAGGCCGACCGCCCCGTGCTCGCCGTCAAGGCAGGCGACGGCCACTTTTAGTTCGGCGCCACTGCTTCGTAACGAGGCGGGCCGGCAATCCAACAGGGTTGCCGGCCCGCCTCGTCACGTGCCGACATAGGCCGCCAGATGCTCGCCGGTCAGGGTGGAACGCGCCGACACGAGGTCGGCGGGTGTGCCCTCGAAGACAATCCGGCCGCCGTCGTGCCCGGCGCCGGGACCGAGGTCAATGATCCAGTCGGCGTGGGCCATCACCGCCTGGTGGTGTTCGATGACGATGACGGACTTGCCGGAGTCAACCAGGCGGTCGAGGAGGCCGAGCAGATTTTCGACGTCGGCTAGGTGCAGCCCGGTGGTTGGCTCGTCCAGGATGTAGATGTCGCCCTTCTCGGACATTTGGGCGGCAAGCTTGAGCCGCTGGCGTTCGCCGCCGGACAGGGTGGTGAGCGGCTGGCCGAGGGTGAGGTAGCCGAGTCCGACGTCCTCGAGCCGGTCGAGGATCTTGTGCGCGGCCGGTGTCTTTGCTTCGCCGTCGCCGAAGAAGTCCTCGGCCTCGGTGACGGACATGGCGAGCACTTCCGCAATGTTGCGGCCGCCCAGTGTGTACTCCAGCACCGCCGCCTGGAACCGCTTCCCCTCGCACTCCTCGCAGGTGGATTCGACTGTGGCCATGACGCCCAGCTCCGTGTAGATGACGCCGGCGCCGTTGCAGGTGGGACAAGCACCTTCGGAGTTGGAACTGAAGAGCGCCGGCTTTACCCCGTTGGCTTTGGCGAATGCCTTGCGGATCGGTTCGAGCAGGCCAGTGTACGTCGCCGGGTTACTCCGTCGCGAACCGCGGATCGCACCCTGGTCGATCACCACCACGCCCTCGCGGCCGCCGACCGAACCGTTGATCAGCGAGCTCTTGCCGGAGCCGGCGACGCCCGTGAGCACGCAGAGCACCCCGAGGGGGATGTCGACGTCCACGTTCTGGAGGTTGTTCGTCGATGCGCCGCGGACCTCCAGCGCGCCGGGGGATGAACGCACCGAGTTCTTGAGCCGCGCCCGATCGTCGAGGTGGCGGCCGGTGATGGTGTCACTCTCCCGCAGCCCATCCAAGGTGCCCTCATAGCAGACGGTACCGCCGCCGGTGCCGGCGCCGGGGCCGAGGTCGACGACGTGGTCAGCGATCGCGATGGTCTCCGGCTTGTGCTCCACGACGAGTACGGTGTTGCCCTTGTCACGCAGCTGCAGCAGCAGCCGGTTCATCCGCTCGATGTCGTGGGGGTGGAGGCCGATGGTCGGCTCGTCGAACACGTAGGTGACGTCAGTGAGGGAGGACCCGAGGTGGCGGATCATCTTGGTGCGCTGCGCCTCTCCACCGGACAGGGTGCCGGCCGGCCGGTCCAATGAGAGGTAGCCCAGCCCGATTTCGGCGAACGAGTCGAGCAGGTGCCGCAGTCCTTTGAGGAGGGGTGCGACCGACGGCTCCTCCAGCTCGCGGACCCAGCCAGCCAAGTCGCTGATCTGCATCTCGCACAGGTCGGCGATGTTCTTGCCCTGGATTTTCGAGGACCGCGCCTCCGGGCTGAGCCGCGTGCCATCGCATTCCGGGCAGGCCTGAAACGTGATGGCACGCTCCACGAAGGCTCGGATGTGAGGCTGCATCGCGTCGACATCCTTGGAAAGCATTGATTTCTGGATCTTCGGGATCAGGCCCTCATACGTCAGGTTGATACCCTCGACCTTGATCTTGGTCGGCTCCTTGTAGAGGAGGTCGTGCATCTCCTTCTTGGTGAACTTCGCGATCGGCTTGTCCATGTTGAAGCCGGCGCCACTGAAGATGCGTCCGTACCAGCCGTCCATGCTGTAGCCGGGGACCGTCAGGGCACCCTCGCCGAGCGACTTGCTGTCGTCGTACAGCGCAGTGAGGTCGAAGTCGGAAACCGAGCCCATGCCCTCGCAGCGCGGACACATGCCGCCCAGGTACACAGCGCCCTGCACCACACTCTTCTCGACGCGGCCGCCTGCTTTCTCGGTGCTCATCACCCCGCTGGCCTTGCGAGTGGGGACGTTGAAGGAGAACGCCGTGGGTGGGCCGACGTGCGGCTGTCCCAGCCTGCTGAAGAGGATGCGCAGCATCGCATTGGCGTCGGTCGCCGTGCCGACGGTGGAGCGCGGGTTGGCTCCCATTCGCTCCTGGTCGACAATGATCGCCGTCGTCAGGCCTTCGAGGAGATCGACGTCCGGCCGAGCCAGCGTGGGCATGAAGCCCTGGACAAAGGCGCTGTAGGTCTCGTTGATCATCCGCTGCGACTCCGCGGCGATCGTGCCGAACACCAGGGAGCTCTTGCCCGATCCGGAGACGCCGGTGAACACCGTCAGCCGGCGCTTCGGGATCTCGATGCTGACGTCCTTGAGGTTGTTCACCCGGGCGCCCTGGACGCGGATCAGATCATGGCCGTCGGCGACGTGCTGCGTGGGCTCCTGCGTGTCAATACTGGTGGCCATGCTCATCGTGTCTCCATCTGTTGATCGGGGCGGCAATCGTCGTAGCGGCTCGAGTGCGGAGGGGACTACCACGCTCAGCTGTCCTGAAGCAGCCCCAGGACGTTGCCATCGGGGTCGGTGACGGTGGCCACCAGGCGGCCGCCGCCGACGTCGTGCACGGGTTCCTTCACGGTGGCGCCCGCGGCGGTCACCTCGGCAAGCTTGGCTTCGATGTCCGGCACATGCCAATAGGCCACGGGTGAGGTCATGCCCTGCGGTCCACCGCCCGGCACCAGCCCGATGTGCTGGCCCGCGGTGTCGAAGCCGACATAGTAGGGGCCGTCGGCCTGCGGCGGCACGCCGAGGAGGGCCGTGTACATGCTCTTGGCCGCAGCCAGGTCGGACACGGGATGCAGGACGGTTTTGATTCCTTGGGTGGAAGAGTCGGTCATGGTCACTCCTATGGTCCTGGGCCCCATTCGACCCGGTGCTTACGGTGTGATGTCGATGGGATTCATGCTAGCCGCAGCTCCTGCGGAGGGTTGCTGTCTGCCTCATTTTCTTGAGCCGATCTTGCGTTGACACTGTCCGGGTCTTGAGGCTCGGGGGTGAGACTGTGATCGGCGGCCGTGCAGCAGCGTCGCGGCCGGCGTATAGCACCAATGATTCTTGGGGAAGGATCTGTGATGGCTGGAAGCAATGTCGAGACGTTCTACGAAGATCTGTTGTGGAAAACCCGCCGTGAAGGGAGCGCTCAATCCCTCGTCGTGAGCACGAATCAGTCTGAGGCGCTGGACGCCGGACGACGAGCCGCCGTGCGCGACAGGGTCGACCACCTCATCCGCGACGTCGACGGCACACTCCTGTGTCAAAACAGCTACCGCGACCTTCCAAGCCGCTACTAGCGCCGACGGGGACCCGGCGTGGCCGGCGCGTCGGGACGCCCATGCGAACTGGGGGCCCGGCGCCCGGGTCCTTGGCAGATATGATTTCCCTCAATCACTTGCGTTTTCCAAGGGGGAGACATGGAAGGTACCGTGCGGCACGACCCCAGGACACGCCGCGGCTGGATCTGGCCTATTGTCGCCGGATTCGTTGTCTCGGTCACCGGCATTATCGTCGGCCTGCAGAAGGTGGGTCCCCTTTGTGGCAGCCCGCTGATTCCGCCAAGCCGTCAGGCTGAAATTTTCGACGCGCTTCGAAGCGGCTCACGGGTGGCCGGTGAGTGCTACCGGAAAATCGATGAGGCCGCGGCTCCGGTCTGGATGCTGATCGCCGCGGGCATCGTTATGGTCCTGGCCGCGGTGATCGTCCGGGTTGTCGCGATCAACCGGTTCACGGCCGCCTCTGCCGTTCCGTCGGTGGCGTCACAGATCGAGGACCTGGAGCGCCGGTACCGGGATGGCCTGATCAGCACCGAGGAGTTCGACGACAGGCGGGCCCGGCTGCTCAACCAGCTTTAAGGAAGCAACGCCTAAGGAAGCCGCGTCGGCCGCAGCAGTGTGGGGGCGCCGGCGCTTTCGGGGTCGAGCGGCACGGGGCTGATGAGCACGGCCTGCCCGCGGTGCAGGTTGCCGTCCGAAAGGGGTTGACAGCGGATGCCTCCCCGCCCGCGCATGGCCTTATGTGCGCCGGGGGCGAGCATCTGATCCATCCAGGCGCAGGGGTGGGCAGGACGCCCGGCCCTGAGCCGCAGCAGATCACCGCGCGATTCCAGCGCGAACTCCCTGCCAAGCAGCGGAGCCAGGTGGGCACCCCTGAGGACCACGTTGCGCCGCGTCAGCAGCGGGTCGAACGGTGCGACTCCCAGTTCCGCGGCCATGGCATCGAGGGCCTCGACCGCGATCAGGGTTACTGCTGCATCCATATGCGCGGCCTTGCCGAAGAACCGATCACCCACAATGCCCTTGCCGGCCACCAGCTCCACCCGGTCGGCGTCGGTTGTGGGGACGTCTGCGGCACCCTCGCGTGCACGGCCAAAGTACGCGTGCGCCGGCGACACCAGCAGGTGCAGGATCTCCACCTCGTACCTGTAGGTGACTGTCATACAACCATCCTCCCTAATACGGGGGATTTGTGGGTGCCTGGGGATCGTCGGCTTAGAATCGACAGTAGTCAACCACTGAGGGAATCATGAAGAAACTCACCACCGCCCTGCTGGCCGCCGGGCTTCTCCTGTCCGCTTCCGCCTGCGGCTCACCGCAGCTTTCCACGGCGGAAACCTGCGACCGGGTCAGGACTGTAGTTTCCAGCCCCACGGGAAACATGGGCAAGACCGGCATGATCAAGCTTGCCAACCAGATCCGGCCGATCGAGGCCGTATCCTCGAACGACCTGAAGCCGGCCCTACAGGCAATCCTGGAGTACGCGGACGAGTCCGTGAAGGAGCACCCCGACGAGGCAAAGCTCGCCGATCTTACTGCCGCATACCAGGAAGCAGGCAGCACGTACAGCAGATTCTGCAGCTGATTTCTGCGGCTGGCACGGGTGGCCCGTGCCGGCACTGCCGGGTGGCCGCGGGTCCTTGTTGACGCGCATATCCCTGGCCGCCCCGGGATAAACCAGCAGGGTCAGAGGTCGGCTGCCCGCGCCTCCAGGACCGCCCGGGTGCGGTCGTTCCTGGCGAGGGCGGCCGCCGTCGTAAATTCCCTGCGGGCTTCGTCGGTCCGTCCCAGCCGGACGAGCAGTTCGGCGCGGACGCTGGGCAGCAGATGCCCTCCGCGCAGGGCGCCGTCCGAGGCGAGGCGGTCCACGATGGCCAAGGCGGCGGCGGGACCCGTCGCCATGGACACGGCGACGGCCCGATTGAGTTCCACGACGGGGCTCGGAGCCACACGGCCGAGCACCTCATAGAGCAAGACAATGCGCGCCCAGTCCGTCTCCTCAACGCTCGGCGCCACCGCATGGCATTCGGCGATGGCGGCCTGCAGGGCATAGCTGCGGCGGCCCCGCCCGAACCCGTCGGCCAGGGCAAGGGCTGCACGGCCCCGCCCGATCTGGCCACGGTCCCAGCGGGTGCGGTCCTGGTCCGCCAGCAGGATGGGCGTACCGTCGGGCCGGGTGCGGGCGGCGAAGCGTGAGGCCTGGAACTCCATGAGTGCCACGAGCGCATGGGCTTCGGGCTCGCGCGGAACCAGCCCGGCGAGAACGCGCCCTATCCGCAAGGCCTCGTTCGCCAGATCGGGGCGGATCCACCGGTCTCCTGAGGTGGCCGAATAGCCCTCGGTGAACATGAGGTACACGACGCCCAGGACCGCGCCCAGCCTCCCGCCCCACTCGTGTGGTTCGGGGACCTCGAAGGGCACCTGGGCTGCTGCGAGGGTTTTCTTGGCCCGCACGATCCGCTGCTGCACGGTGGCGACCGGAACGAGGAACAACCGGGCGATCTCGTCCGTCGTCAGGCCGCCCACCACCCGCAGCGTCAGCGACATTTGCGCTTCGCGGGAGAGGACGGGATGGCATGCCGTGAAGACGAGCCGCAGCACGTCGTCGTCCACCGGCTCCCACGACACGCCTTCAACGTCCGAGAGTCCGTGGGCGATGGTGCGGTAGCGCTCATCCAGCATCTCGGCCCGCCGCCAGGCGTCGACCGCCTTGCGCTTGGCGACGGCGGTGAGCCAGGCGGCGGGATTCCGCGGGACGCCGGTCCCGGGCCATTGGGCCAGCGCATCGGCCACGGCCTCCTGGGCCAGGTCCTCGGCAAGACCGAAATCCCGGGTGGCCCTGGCGAGGGTGGCGATGATGCGGGGACCTTCGATGCGCCACAGCGCATCGATCCGGCGGCGGACTGCCGCACCCGCCGCCTCGATCTCGGCTTCCTCATTCACCGGGGCCTCCTGGCTCACTGCCGCTTCGCCGGCCGGGCATCAGGCCTGGCCCAGCTCCTCGCGCCAGAGCGCCTCCTTCTGGATGTACTCGTTGTCCGCGAAATCTGCGAAGTCATCAGCTTCTGCGACGCGGCGGACCTCCAGCTTCGAGCCCGGTCCGAGCGGACAGCGGCTGGCCCATTCGGCGGCCTCTTCCTTCGACGCGACCTGGACGATCCAGAACCCGTTGAACAGCTCGTGCGTTTCGCCGTAGGGGCCGTCCGTGACCACGGGCGGCTCCTCGGAGAAGTCGACCACAAAGGCGGAGCCCTCCGAAAGGTCAGCGAGGCCTTCGCCGGCCAGCATGACACCGGCCTTGATGAGTGATTCGTTGTAGGCGCCCATCTTGTTGAGGATCTCCTCGAACGGGACCTTCTTCGATTCCTCGATTGCCTCGTCGGTGGCGCGCATGATGAACATGTACTTCATGGGATTTCTCCTTTGACTGGATGAGGACGCCGTGTGCGTCCTTCTACTATCCCGTCGAACGGGGGTGCCGGGAATCGACACGGGCATGAAAAGTTTTTGAAGTCTCAGCGGCAGGCCGTCCCGCTTGTGGGTTGGACGCATTTTTTTGCCGCCCCAAAGCGCCACTTCGTCACTACACGGCAGGCACGGCGGCAGACTCCCCGGCTGCCGCCGGTACTATGCCGACCGACCCCCGCTGGATCAGCCTCGCATTGAACTCCGGGGCCGGGGCCACGGGCGGGCGGCCCTCGATCTGCCGGATCAGGGCGGTCGCCGCCGCGGCGCCCATCTCGTAAACGGGCTGCGCCACAACCGTCAGGGGCGGCGTGGTGAGGCGCGTCCACGCGAAATCGTCGTACATCATGAACGAGACATCGCCAGGGACAGCCAGCCCCAGTTCCTGGATGGCCTCCACGACGCTCAGTGCGATCAGTCCGTCCGAAGCGACGACGGCGGTGGCCGCGTCGTCGCCAAGGAGGACCGCGCGTGTGAGGTTGCGGATGGATCCGGCGGCGCCGGCGTTGAGCCGCACCAGGTCCTCCGGAAACGCACATCCGGCATCGGCAAAGGCCCGCCGCATCCCGTCCAGGCGATCCGCGATCTGGGAGGAGTCCAACCGCATGCCTGCGGTGTAGGCGGCGTCGGTGCGCAGGGTTGAGATGAAGGCGATCCTCCGGTGCCCGGCATCAAGGAGGTGGCGGGTGGACTCGTACGAGATGGCTGCCATATCGACGGCGACCGTCTCCACATCGAGGCCCTCCGCGGCTCGGTCCAGCAGAACCAGCGGCCGCCCGGAATCGTGGACCCGCCGCAGATGTTGGGTTTCCACGGAAGACGCGGGGGCAACGATGAGGCCGTCGACCCGCTTGTCCAGCAGCACCCGCACGGCGTCCACTTCCGCAGCCGTGTTCTCGTCGGTGTTGATCAGGATGACGTTGAACCCGCTCTTCTTGGCAGTGTCCGTGATGCCCCTGGTGGCGAGTCCGAAATGGGGGTTCTCGATGTCTCCCACCACCACCCCGATGGTGTGGGATTTTCCGGTGTTCATGCTGCGGGCCAGTTCGTTGGGCCGGTACTCCAGCTCCTCCGCGGCCGCGAGAACCCGCTCACGCACGTCCTCGCTGACGGCCCCGTAGTTGCCCAGGGCGCGGGCGGCCTGGGCCTTGGATACCTGGGCAGCCTTTGCGACGTCGGCGACTGTAACGTCCCGCCGTCTGGCTCCGTCACTGCTCATGTTCACCTTTCCAAGGAGGGCTGTTGACGCGGCGTGTGATTTACGCTACATTTTCATTCAATCGATGTGAGTCCGGTCTCAATCTTAGGGACTGAGACCGGACTCAACAAGAGCTTCATCGACCAAATCCTTTGGCAGCCCTGACAGCACCGCTTTCCCTCCCACGATTGGACAAACGCTGTGATCAAACTG
Organism: Arthrobacter sp. GQ119; assembly: GCF_059759125.1. Taxonomy (NCBI): domain Bacteria; kingdom Bacillati; phylum Actinomycetota; class Actinomycetes; order Micrococcales; family Micrococcaceae; genus Arthrobacter; species Arthrobacter sp. GQ119. Next base: position 166,444 of record NZ_JCAXEA010000007.1, read on the forward strand.
AACTTCCGCCCGGCAGCCGTCGCTGCGGCAGCCCTGGCGGCGATCCTCGCCCTTTCCGGCTGCGGCGGATCATCATCAGCCAATTCAACTCCTGCCGAGAACCCGTATGGCCTGATCGAGCCGGGCACCATCCGGGTGGCAAGCCTGGGCGATTCGAAGCCGTATACCTTCACCGACGCGCAGGGTAACTTCACCGGTTTCGACGTCGAACTCTTCAAGGACGTGGCCCACCGCGCAGGCGTAGACAATGTGGTCTTCACCGGTCAGGACTTTTCCGGACTGCTTGCCGCGGTGGCCAACGGCCAGTTCGACGTCGGCGTGGCCGCGATCGGCATCACGGACAAGCGCAAGGAAACCGTTGACTTCTCCGAGGGTTACCTTGCGGGATACCTGACGGTCATCACCAGCAAGACCTCGGGCATCAAGGATGTTGATGGTCTTTCCGGCAAGCGCCTGGGCGTGGTCCAGGGAACGCTGCAGGAAGCCTATGCGGTGAAGAACTTCACGTCGGCAAACCTGGTGCGCTTCCCCGACAACAACACCGCCATCTCCGCCGTGAACAGCGGCTCCGTGGACGCCCACTTCCTGGACTACGAGGCAGCCAAGGCGTACCAGGAGCAGTATGGCCTGGTCAGCGCCGCGGACATCCCGTCCTTCGACGCCCCTGCGGGTTTTGCCGTGGCCAAGGGCAAGACCGCCCTCAAGGAGGCGCTGAACAAGGGCCTCGCGGAAGCGATGGAGGACGGGACCTGGAAGAAGCTCTACCAGAAGTGGTTCCCCGGTTCGCCGATGCCGGAGCAGTACCTGCCGAAGGCCGAGCAGACCGCGTCCCCGGCCCCCAGCAAGTAAGCCCCCAAGGGCAACCAGCCACCCGGCTTTCCGGGCGGGCCGCACTGCGCGGCCCGCCCGGGACCCCTAAGCGAACTACGTCTGAGAGCAACCATGGACTGGCTCAACACCATCATCCGAACTTTCTTTGACTTCGGCGCAATGGCCGAAGTGCTGCCCCAGCTCCTGGGGGTGGGCCTCCTCAATACCCTGATCATCTCCATCGCCGCCACCATTCTGGGTGTGGTGCTGGGCATGGTGATCGCCGTCATGGGCATCTCGCCGTCCAAGTGGCTGAGGGTTCCGGCCCGGATTTACACTGATCTCTTCCGGGGACTTCCCGCAATCCTCACCATCCTGCTGATCGGCCAGGGCTTCGCCCGGTTCAGCCAGTCCGTTTTTGGACCCTCCCCGTACCCCCTCGGCATCATCGCACTGAGCCTGATCGCCAGCGCCTACATCGGCGAAATCTTCCGCGCCGGCATCCAAAGCGTGGACAAGGGGCAGGGTGAGGCCTGCCGCGCACTGGGCATGAGCTACGCCAAATCCATGGCCCTGGTGGTGGTGCCGCAAGGCATCCGCCGCGTGCTCCCCGCCTTGGTGAACCAGTTCATCGCCATCGTCAAGGACTCCTCCCTGGTCTACTTCCTCGGCCTGCTGGTCAGCGAACGCGAACTCTTCCGGGTTGGCCAGGACGCCGCTGTCCTCTCCGGAAACCTCTCCCCGCTGGTCATGGCCGGCATCTTCTACCTGATCATCACCGTGCCCCTGACCCACCTGGTGAACTACTTCGACAACAGGTTCCGCACCGGCCGCCGCCGCCCCTCCGCACCCAGCAGCGGGCTGAAGGAAGTCAACGAACTCGACGCGGCCTCGCCGCTGATTACCGGGAGCAACACATGAGCCTCGCAAGCAACACGGCCAACACCGCCGCGGAAAGCAGCACGTTCCACGGCTCAAGCCTGGAACTGAAGAACCTGACCATGGCCTACGGGGACATCGAGGTGCTCCGCAACGTCAGCCTCACCGTGGCCCCCGGCACCACGACGTGCATCATCGGACCGTCCGGCTCGGGCAAGTCCACCCTGCTGCGCGGGATCAACCGGCTGCATGAACCCAAAAGCGGCGACGTGCTGCTGGCCGGGGAGAGCGCCCTGAAGGTCAAGCCCGACATCCTTCGCGCCCGCATCGGCATGGTCTTCCAGCACTTCAACCTCTTTCCGGACCATACGGCGCTGGAGAACGTGGCCCTGGCACTCTGGAGCGTCAAAGGAATGCCCAAGGCCGAGGCAAGGGAACGTGCCCGCAGCCGCCTCGCCGAGGTGGGACTCGCCGAACGCGCCGATCACCGGCCCCGGGACCTCTCGGGCGGACAGCAGCAGCGTGTCGCCATTGCCCGGGCGCTGGCTATGGAACCTGAGGTGATGCTCTTCGACGAGGCCACCAGTGCGCTGGACCCCGAACTGGTCAAGGGCGTGCTGAACCTCATGGCCGGACTGGGCCGCCGCGGGATGACCATGGTGGTGGTTACGCACGAGATGGGCTTCGCCCGCAAGGTAGCGGACCAGGTGGTCTTCATGGATGAGGGCGAAGTGGTGGAGGCCGGCACGCCGGCCGAGCTCTTCGACAACCCGCGCAGTGAACGGCTGCAGCGCTTCCTTTCGGAGGTCCTGTGATGCGAACCGTAACTACGGCACCCATCCGGACGGCCGTCGTCGGCTTTGGCATCTCGGGGAAGGTCTTCCATGCGCCGCTGATCGCAGCCGATCCGGGCTACTCCCTGGACATGATCGTGACGTCGGATCCGGAGCGAGCCGCTGAATCCGCGCGGCTGTACCCGCGGACCAGGGTGGTTCCCACACCCGAGGCGCTGTTTGCCCTGGCCGCCGATCTCGACCTTGTTATCCTCGGCACCCCGCCGCTCACGCATTTCGACCTCGCCGCCACGGCCATTGCCCACGGCCTCCATGTGGTGGTGGACAAGCCGTTCGTCACAACGGCGGCGCACGGTGAAGAGCTGATCACCAGCGCGAACGACGGCGGTGTGCAGCTGACGGTGTTCCAGAACCGGCGGTGGGACGCCGATTTCCTGACGCTCCAAAAGCTCGTACACGAAGGCGCCCTCGGGGAAGTCCGCACTTTCGAGTCGCGCTTCGAATGGTGGCGGCCGGACGGCTTTGGAAACTGGCGGGACACTGCCGGGTTGACCGAAGGCGGCGGCATCCTCAACGACCTCGGCGCCCACCTGATCGACCAGGCCATCCAGCTGTTTGGCCCCGTTGGGGAAAGCTACGGGGAGACGGCCAACTACGGGCATCCGGATGGTGCCGACACCGAAGCCTTCGTGTCGCTGCGCCATGAATCCGGCGTCCGGTCCAGATTGTGGATGAACGGCATGGCGGCCCAGGTCGGCCCGCGCTTCCACGTTCTCGGTTCCACGGCCGGCTACACCAAATGGGGCCTGGACGGCCAGGAGGCGGCGCTGGCAGCCGGCATGTCGCCGTCGGATCCCGCCTACGGCGTTGACGCCCAGGAGTCTTGGGGGCTTCTGGGAGTGGACGGGGCTGCCGTGCCCGTGCCGGCAGCGAAAGGCGGTTACCCCAGTTTCTACGCCGGGCTCGCGGCTTCGCTCCGGGGTGAAGGGCCGCTGCCGGTGCACCCCGCGCAGCCGCTCGAAACGCTCAGGATCATCGAAAAAATTCACGCTTTCGCGTAGCCCGGCCCTTATTTATCTGGCCGCATGGCCAAAGCATCAGAACACAAAGAAAGGGACAACGCATGTCCTCCACCACCAAACGTGTCGCTGTCATCGGCGGCGGCATCCTGGGCGTCTCCACCGCTGTCCATCTGCTCCGCGAGGGCGCGTCCGTGACGCTGCTGACTGAGCGTGGCCTCGCGAGCGAGGCCACCGGCCGCTCGCTGTCCTGGCTCAATTCGGCGGGCGAGCGGTCAACGCCGTACCACTTGCTGCGACTCGCGGGTATTGACCGGTACCGCACGCTCTTCGCCGCAGATCCCCACCGCGAGTGGCTGCAGTTCGGCGGCGGCCTCATGTGGAACGCAGCCGGGCAGCGGGAGGTTACTGAGGCCCGCCACGCCTACGAGAAGTCCGTGGGGTACGATTCGATGTTGCTGGCTCCGGAAGACGTTGCCGCCGCCACGCCCGGCATCGATGCCGGTGCCATTCCGGAGAACGCCATCTTCAACCCCGGCGAGGGCTGGGTCAGCCTGCCGGACCTTGTGGAATTCCTGATGGAGGAGTTCCACGATCGCGGCGGAAAGCTGGTCGTGAACGCCGGCAAGGCCTCCGTCGTGACCGACGGTGGCCGGGCGGTCGGCGTCGAAACGGCGGCGGGCGAGACCTACGACGCCGACGCTGTGCTGGTGGCGTGCGGAGCGGCGACACCCGCCGTCGTCGCGCCCCTGGGCGTGGAGATCCCGAACGGTTCACCGGTGTCCATGCTCGTGGTGACCAAGCCGGTGGACCACGACGTGCGGGCCGTGATGAACACGCCGCGTGCCGCCGTGCGGCCCAACCCGGGCAGCACCCTTGCGCTGGACCACGACTGGTACGAAGGGCACATCACCGAGCACCCGGACGGCACCTTCAGCATCCCGGATGACGTTGTCCAGGAACTTGCCGATGAGGCATCCAGGCTCATCGCCGGAAACCCCGAGCTGAAGCCGGCGTCGTGGAAGATCGGATACAAGCCCATCCCCGGCGACGGCGAGCCTGTCTTCGGCGAACTGGGCCAGGTGCCGGGCTGCTTCGTGGCCTTCACCCATTCCGGTGCCACGCTGGGGCTCATCGCCGGCGAGCTGCTCGCGGGGGAGATTCTGACCGGAGACAGGCACCCGATGCTGGCCACGTTCCGGCCGGGGCGGTTCTCCTGACCGTAAATTCCTGAACCGAAACTGCTGCATGTGAAGAATAGGGCGACGGCGCCGCCGTCGTCCTATTCTTCGTACGCCAGGTGTACTTTGAGGGGATGGAGGTCCTCGACTGGCTGCTCGATTCCGACCCTTCGATCCGCTGGCAGGTGCTTCGCGACCTTGCCGACGCGCCGCCGGAGGAGGTGTCCGCCGAGCGTGCCCGGGTGGCCAGCGAGGGCTGGGGCGCCCGGCTGCTCGCGCTGCAGGGCGAGGACGGGCAGTGGGACGGCGGCACGTACTACCCGTCGCGGTATGACGATTCGGCGCCCGGCCAACCCTGGACGGCAACCACCTACAGTCTGCTGCTCCTGCGTGAATTCGGCCTCGACCCCGCCAGTGACGAGGCCCGCCGCGCCGTCGCACTCGTGCGGGAGAACAGCCGGTGGGAGGAGGGGGACCAGCCCTTCTTCGAAGGGGAGGTGGAGCCGTGCGTCAACGGCATGGCGGTCACCATCGGCGCCTACTTCGGACAGAATGTCGACGGCGTCGTGTCGCGTCTGCTCGGGGATCAGCTGACCGACGGCGGCTGGAACTGTGAGGCGGAAAACGGCTCCACACGGTCCTCGTTCGGGAGTACGATCAACGTTCTCGAGGGGCTGCTCGAGCGCGAACGCGCGACGGGCGGGTCGCCGGCGTCTGCCGCAGCGAGGAAGCGCGCTGAGGAGTACCTGCTTGAGCGCGGACTCCTGCGCCGGAAATCCACCGGCGAGCTGATCAACGAGGAGTGGCTGCACTTCTCGTACCCGACCCGCTGGTTCTATGACGTGCTTCGCGGCCTCGAGTACTTCCGGGCAGTGGGCGGTCCGCCCGACGAGCGCATGGCCGAGGCGGTCGGTGTGCTCCGTTCCAGGCGGCAGGCCGATGGCACCTGGCTGCTGGAGAACACCCACCCCGGGAGGATTCATTTCCCGATGGAGGACGGCGACGGACGCCCCAGCAGGTGGAACACGCTCCGGGCGCTGCGCGTGCTCAGGTGGTACGGAGACTGACCGCTGTTCCTTGTCCGGCCCAGAGGGACGGACAAGGAACTGCCGGTCCCGGCATTGCCTTGGGGAGTGCGGTGCCGGGCCGGCATACTGGCCGAGCCATTCGGAGGGCACCCGTTCCGGCCAGATGCCCATAGTGTGGCACGGCGGCCTTGCAGAAAGCTTGCGGAACCCTGCGGTGCCGGCCTAGGAACGAACGGTTGTGGAGTGCCCGGGGGAGCCGCTCGATTCACGCGGGATCAGTGTTGGCATGGATTTCCGGATTTTTGGTTCCCTGTTGGGGTTCACGATGAGGTCGATGGCGTTGCCGGCTATCTGGTCCAGGGGTACGCGCACCGATGACAGCGGGGTGGAGAGCCGGGACGAGAGGGGTATGTCGTTGTAGCCAACCAGGGCCAGGTCTTCTCCGACCGTGACGTGGAAGCGGTGGGCCGCTGCGATGAGGCCCATGGCCAGGTTGTCGTTGGCCGCGAACACGGCGCTGGGGCGCCGCCCTGCGTTGCTGCCCAGGAGGGATTCTCCGGCGGCGAACCCGTTTTCTATGCCGTAGCCGACGGCGAGCAGCCATTCTTCCGGGGGCGTGATGCCCGCTTCCGCCAAGGCTCTCCGGGCACCGGCGAGGCGGGCGGTCCCGGTGGAGGTGAAGGCCGGGCCGGTCACGACGGCGATGTCACGGTGACCGAGGTCGATGAGGTGGCGCACGGCCAGGTATCCGCCCACTTCATCGTCGCCTAACGCAGAGGGGCTGACCCCGTCGGTGCGCAGGACCAGCGCGTGCGCCACGCCCCGTTCGCGCAAGCGGCGGGGGAGTTCGTCATCGATCCGGGCCGTGGCCAGGATCAGCCCGTCGACGTTGCGGTCGAGCAGGGTCTCTGCGGCACGGCGTTCATCATCAGGGTCATCACCGCTGGTGGCGACCATCGCAAAATAGCCGCGGTCCGAGGCCGCGCGCTCGAGCTCCTCGAACATCAGGGCCATCACGGTGTCGCTAAGGCGGGGGACGAGCACTCCGAGGGTCCGGGTTTCGCCCCTGCGCAGGCTCGACGCGAACGAGTTCCGGCGGTATCCGAGTTCCTCCGCCACTTTGCGGACGTGCGCCGCGGCTGCCGAGCGCGACGCGGTGCCCCGTTCGTCCAGTGCGCGGCTGGCCGTGGAAAGACTCACTCCGCTGGCGGCCGCAACGTCCCTCAAGGTGACGTTAGTGCCTGGGGCAGCCGGTTCCATGTGAGTTCTCCTGTTCGGACTTGTCCTAATAGACACTCTATTTCCTCCTCGTTCGAAACTTGCCCCTTGACAGTGAGCTGAACCACACCGCAGAATGAAAACGTTCCCGCAAACGTTCTCACATCCTAGCGGGACTTCGATCAACAAGACAGAGGAAGCTCTTATGACCATGGACCTCCGCGGGCTGGTTCCCGCACCTGTAACGCCGTTCAACCGGGACGGCAGCGTCGACGTCGACGCGATCCACCGCCTCGGGGGCTGGCTGGCCAGCGTCGACGGTGTCAAGGGCCTGGTGGTCCTGGGGCATGCCGGTGAAGGAACGTTCCTGACCCAGGATGAGCAGGCCCTGGTGATCCGCGAGTTCAAGAATGCCGTCGGCGGCGCAATCCCGATCATCGCCGGGATCACTGCTGAGGGAAACACCGTCGCTGCCCTGGAAGCGAAGCGCGCGGTCGAAGCCGGCGCATCCGCCGGCCTGGTTTACCCCTCTCACGGCTGGCTGCGGTTCGGCTACCAGAAGGGCGCACCCCAGACCCGTTACAAGGAAATCTACGAAACCTCAGGCCTGCCGCTGATCCTCTTCCAGTACCCGGATGCCACCAAGGCAACCTACGACCTGGAAACCCAGCTGGAGATCGCCGGCATGGAAGGGGTGTTCGCTACCAAGAACGGCGTCCGCAACATGAAGCGCTGGGACACCGAGATCCCGGTCCTGCGCGAAACTTACCCCGATCTGCAGATTCTGACCTGCCATGACGAGTACCTGCTTCACACCATGTTTGACGTGGACGGTGCACTGGTGGGCTACGGCGGACTCGCCCCGGAACCGCTCGTGGAGCTGATCGCCGCCGGAAAGGCCAAGGACTACGCAGCCGCCCGCGCCATCCACGACCGCCTGCTGCCGGTGACCAAGAATGTCTACCACCGCGGGTCCCACATGGAAGGGACTGTCGCCCTCAAGGAAGGCCTGGTCGCCCGGGGCATCCTGGAGCACGCCACCGTCCGCCCGCCGCTGCTTCCGCTTGCTGAAGGTGCCGGCGACGAAATCGCACTGGCCCTCAAGTCCGCCAACCTGGGCAGCGTAACCGTTCCCGCCTGATCTCCGGACCATTCAAGGGGTGGCGGGCCCCACCCGCCACCCCTACCCAATGCTTTATTCTCCAATTAGGTCAACGACGACCCACAGCAGCGATGCTGTAGAAGGAGGACTCGCAATGAGCGAGCCACACAAGACCGTCACCTCCCCGCACGCTCACCGAGGACAGGCAGCCACGCACGAAAACATCCCGGCTCCGGCCGCACAGGCCAAGCGCCGGACCTTCCTTGGCTACCTCGCGCTCATGGGCCCGGCCTTCGTGGTCGGAGCCTGGCAATTCGGTCCCGGCAACCTCACCACCGCAGTGCAGGCCGGCAGCCGATTCGACTACAGCCTCGTTTGGGTCATCGCCGTATCCACCGTCCTCATGATCTTCTTCACCGACATGAGCGTCAGGCTCGGCATCGCCACACCCATTTCCCTGATCACCTCCATCAAAGACCACCTCGGCAAATGGGTGGGCGTCCTTGCAGGCTTCGGCGTCTTCGGCATCACCCTGATGTTTAGCGTTGGCAACGCCGTCGGATCCGGCCTGGGACTCTCCTTGATATTCGGCGGATCACCGGTCCTCTGGACGGTCGTCTGCACCGCCGCGGTCGGCTTCGTACTCGCCTTCCGCAACGTCTACGGAATCGTCGAAAAAGCCCTCCTGGTCATCGTCGTACTCATGGGCATCGCCTTCATCGCCAGCACCGTGGTGGCCCAACCCGACTGGTACCGCTCCATGGAAGGCATGGTCCCGCAACTGCCGGCCGGAAGCGAAATCCTCATCGTGGCACTCGTCGGAACAAACTTCTCCATCAACGCCGCCTTCTACACCTCCTACGGCGTCAAGGAACACCGCCGCACCCGGGCCGACTACCGCGACATCACCCTCGTCGACACCATCCCCGGCATCGTCGCGCCCGGCATCATGACCGCCCTCGTCATCATGGTCGCCGCCGCCGTACTCGGCAAGACCGGAGCCGAGGCCGGGACGATCAACGCCCTCGCCTCCATCTTCACGCCCCTCGCCGGCCCTGTCGGAGCGATGCTCTTCGCATTGGGACTCTCAGGCGCCGCTTTCTCGTCCATGATCGCCAACGCCACCGCCGGCGGCACCATGCTCTCTGACGCCCTCGGGCGCGGCGCCAAGGCAGGATCACCCGTAGCCCGCATCGTCACCGGAGTGATCCTGGCCTTTGGACTGATCATCACTCTGTCCTTCCAGTCCTCACCCGTGGGCCTGATCGTCATTGCCCAGTCCCTGACCGTGCTCATTGCGCCCCTGCTGGGCGTCCTGATCGTGATCATGGCCAACAAGGTTTCCCTCATGGGAAGCCTTCGCAATAAATGGTGGCACAACCTGTTTGGCGCCATCGGACTCATCGCCATCATCGCGTCCTCCCTGCGCCTCATCACCACCCTGCTCGGATAGCAGCAGTCCCGAACCTTCGAAGGCAATCGTGATGCCCCCGTCTGCAACAGGACGGGGGCATCAGCACGGCAAGCTAATCTTCGGGGAGGGTGCCGGGGGACCGGTACTGGATCTGGCCGGCCTTCTGGAGCGCTTCCAGGGTTTCGTCCACGCTCAAGAGCACTGTCGTTTCCATTGAACTCAGTGCGCCGCCCCCGCTGATGGCCACCGCAACCGCGGCCATGGAGACGTTGTCGGGAGCCTCCCACAGGTTGTAGCCGTCGTGCGTACCAAAGGCGTACCAGAAGCCGTGGAGTTTCCCGCCGACGGCTTCGATGTACTCCTGCGCGGCTTTCCTCCGGTCCTCCGGCTTGCTGACCAGTCGTGCCCAGGTCTCCGGCGTATAGCTGAACTTCGACAGGTAGAGCGGCATAATTTCGTCTCCTTTGTTCGCAGTCGGGAGTGCGGATTCACCAAGAATGGCAGTGGGCTGTCCGCTCGGCAATGGCCATGATTTTCACGCTCGAGGGACGCACCAAAAACGCCCGCCCGGGCTACCCCCGGGCGGGCGAATCTGTTCCTGCGGCAGGTGAAGACCGGCTTAATCCAGACGGCAGACGCCCCGGAACCCTTAGCATCCACGGGGAACCAGACCCTTCCTGAGAATGGATCTCAAAAAATCGTTGACAATCTACAGCAGACCATTTAGATTCATAGTGAATCAAAAACCTGCTCGGTCGAAGCCGCAGAAGGCGACCGAAGCCCTCTCCTAACACCAGAATGAACGGACGAAAAAATGGCAACCACAAACTTCCGGCCCAAGTACGTTTCCTTTGATTGCTACGGCACACTGATCAACTTCAACATCGATCCCACCACTCGTCGCCTCCTGGATGGCCGCATCTCTGAGGAGCAGTGGCCTGCCTTCAAGGCGATGTTCCGCGGCTACCGCTATGACGAAGTATGCGGGGACTACAAGCCCTACGAGCAGATCTTTCAGAACTCCTTTGACCGCGTGTGCAAGCAGTGGGGCCTGGCGCCGACCGAAGGTGCCGGCGCACAGTTCACAGAAGCTGTACGCGGCTGGGTTGCCCACGAGGACGTGCCGGCCCCGCTGAAGACGATGGGCGAAAACTACCAGCTGGTGATCCTGTCCAACGCAGATGACAGCTTCCTGGAAACCACTGTTCCGAGGCTCGGCGCAGACTTCCACGCCGTGCTGACCGCTGAGCAGGCCCAGGCCTACAAGCCCCGGTACCAGGCCTTCGAGCACATGCTCAATGCCCTGAACGCCAAGCCGGAGGACTTCGTCCACGTCTCCTCCCACACTCGCTACGACCTGATGCCGATGCACGACATGGGCTTCCGGAACACCGTTTTGCTGGACCGCGGTTACGACCCCATCACCGAGGGCTACAACTACACCACTGTGAAGTCCTTGGACGAGCTGAACAAGCACCTCGGTCTCTAAACCGTTCCTGAGGCAAAGCGTCTTCGAATATAAAAAGGTCATCCAAATGACCGATGGCCAAACCGCCATTATCGGATTGGGCAGCATCGGCAGCATGGCGTTGTGGCAGGCATCGAGCCTGTCCGTCTCCCGCCCACGCCCGTAGCGCCGTGGGCGGGGAGCTTACGACGGCGGCGGGCGGCCGCCGTCGTAAGCTCCCTGTGTAGCCGGCTGGGTCAGGCGGCGGTCCGTGACAGGGAAAAGTACTTCAGTTGCCGCGTGTCCACGCCGGCCCTCCTACCTCCGCAGTGCGCCGAGCCCGGAGATCAGCGCCTCGAGGCCCAGGGCGAAGGCCACGTCGGCGGGCCGCTCATGTCCCTGCTCGGCCAGGCTGTGCACGGCAGCGGTGAAACTCGGGGTCGCATCGGCCATGGAACCGGCGTCGAAGATGTCCGCCGGCGCGGTCACGTCGTAGGCCGAACCGAAAATGAACGACTCCAGCGCCACGATGGAGGAGACGATCCGCTCCTCGGGGAAGCCGGCATCCCGAAAGGCGGCGCTGACCGTTTCATACATGGCCAGGGTCTGCGGGGCGTCCGTTACGGGCAGCACGGCGATGACCGGGATCAGCGGGGTGTGCCGGGAGAAGACGTCGCGGTAGCTCCACGCCCACTTCCGCACCGCCTCTTCCCACGGTTCCGTGTCGAAGGCTGACAGGTCCACCAGCGCGGCGAGGTGGTCCTCGACCAGGAGCAGCACGTCGCGTTTGGATTTCACATGGTTGTACAGCGCCGACGGCGCGACGTTCAGTGCTCGGGCCAGTGCGGCCATGGTGAGGGCGTCATAGCCCTTTTTTTCGACGAGTTCGAGCGCTGCGCGGGTGATGCCGGATTTGTCGAGGACCCCGCCGACCGGCCGGCCCGCGCGGCGCCGGGCGTCCGGTCCGGCCTTCGGGCTGCGTCGTGCCGCGTCTTCCACGGCAGTCTCTCCCGTGGCGGTGCTTCCCGGGGCGGGTGATGCCGGCATTGGTGGCCTTTCTGCAGGCGGTTTCTCCATCAGTATTCCATCAGCCCCTTCCCGTACACGGACGGAACGGCTATAGTTTCTCGTAAATGAATGACATTCATTTAGTGGTACGCATCACCTGCGCGGCCACAGAGAGAGGACATCATGTTGAATTTTGACCGCGACGTCGTGATCGTGGGGGCGGGCCCCTCCGGGCTGACGGCGGCCCGTGAACTGAAGAAGGCCGGTCTCACGGTGGCCGTGCTCGAGGCCCGCGACCGCGTGGGCGGCCGGACGTGGACCGACACCGTGGACGGCGCCACCCTGGAAATCGGCGGGCAGTGGGTCTCGCCGGACCAGACCGCCCTGCTGGCCCTCCTGGACGAGCTGGGCCTGGAAACCTACTCCCGCTACCGTGAGGGCGAATCCATCTACATCGGCGCCGACGGCACTCCCGTCCGCTACACGGGGGATTCCTTCCCCGTCAGCGCGGCCACCGGCGCGGAAATGGACAAGCTCGTTAGCCTGCTGGATGCGCTGGCTGCCGAAATCGGCCCCACCGAGCCGTGGTCCCACCCGAAGGCCCGGGAGCTGGACACTGTTTCCTTCCACCACTGGCTCCGCCGGCACTCAAGCGACGAGGAAGCCTGCAACAACATCGGCCTCTTCATCGCCGGCGGCATGCTCACCAAGCCCGCCCACGCCTTCTCCGCCCTGCAGGCCGTGCTCATGGCCGCCTCCGCCGGCTCCTTCACCCACCTGACGGACGAGGACTTCATCCTGGACAAGCGGGTCATCGGCGGGATGCAGCAGGTCTCCCTGCTGCAGGCAGCGGAGCTGGGGGACGACGTCGTCCTTAACAGCCCGGTGCGCACCATCCACTGGGAGGCCGACGGCGGCAGCGGCCACCGCGTCACGGCCGTGTCCGAGCGCGCCACCGTCAACGCCCGTTTCGTCATCATGGCGGTGCCGCCCAACCTGTACTCCCGCGTCTCCTTCAACCCGCCGCTGCCCCGCCGCCAGCACCAGATGCACCAGCACCAGTCGCTGGGCCTCGTGATCAAGGTGCACGCCGTCTACCGGACGCCGTTCTGGCGCGAAGAGGGCCTCTCCGGCACCGGCTTCGGTGCAGGATCCCTTGTCCAGGAGGTCTACGACAACACCAACCACGGCGACACCCGCGGCACGCTGGTGGGCTTCGTTTCTGACGAAAAAGCCGACGCCGTCTTCGAGCTGGACGCAGCGGCGCGCAAACAGGCGATCCTGGAATCCATCGCCGGGTTCCTCGGCGGGAAGGCTCTGGACCCGGAGGTCTACTACGAATCCGACTGGGGCTCCGAGGAATGGACCCGCGGCGCCTACGCCTCCAGCTACGACCTCGGCGGCCTCCACCGCTACGGCAAGGATCAGCACACCCCGGTCGGCCCCATCTACTGGTGCTCCTCCGACCTCGCCGCCGAGGGATACCAGCACGTGGACGGGGCAGTCCGCATGGGGCAGTCCACCGCTGCCCGCATCGCGGACGCGGACAAAGCAGCCGCAGCAGCACCCGGTGCATTCGGTGGCCGCCGGCTGGCCGAGGCTGCGGCCGCCGTCGGCTGACGCCGGCTGTACCCACCCCATTCAACGGCGAATGAATTATCCGGAGAGGCAATCCCATGAGCACCAAGGACGCAGTCGCCCAGGGCGAGCACAAGAAACTCAGTGAAAAAGGCCTCAAGGCCGGGTCCGTGGGGCTGCTCGGCGCGGTGGTGATCGGCGTTTCGTGCATCGCGCCGGCGTACACGCTCACCGCGGCACTCGGTCCGACGGTGTCCGAGGTGGGCGTCCACCTGCCGGCCATTTTCCTGGTGGGGTTCATCCCCATGCTGCTCGTGGCGCTCGGGTACCGCGAACTCAACAACGCAATGCCCGACGCCGGAACCTCCTTCACGTGGGCAACCCGCGCCTTCGGCCCGTGGATCGGCTGGATGGGCGGCTGGGGACTCATCGCCGCCACCATCATCGTGCTGTCCAACCTGGCGGCCGTCGCCGTCGACTTCTTCTACCTCATGCTGGCGCAGCTTTTCGGCAACCCCGAACTGGCGCAGCTCTCTGCCAACCTGCCACTGAACATCGCCACCACCCTGGCGTTCATCGCCGCTGCCTGCTGGGTCTCCTACCGGGGCATGGAAACCACCAAGGCCGTCCAGTATGTGCTGGTGGGATTCCAGCTGCTCGTGCTGGGCTGGTTCGCCGTCTCCGCGTTCCTGCACGTAGCCAACGGCTCCGCCTTCGACGCCACGGCCATCTCGCCGGACTGGTTCAACCCGTTCGCCGTCGACTCGTTCTCCTCCTTCGCGGCCGGCGTCTCGCTCTCGATCTTCATCTACTGGGGCTGGGACGTGACGCTGACGATGAACGAGGAAACCAGGAACCCGGAGAAGACGCCGGGCCGCGCGGCGACCGTGACCGTCGTCGTGATTGTGGCCATCTACATGCTGGTGGCCCTGGCCACGCTGTCCTTCGCCGGAGTGGGGGAGAGCGGGCTGGGCGCGGGGAACCCGGAGAACCAGTCCAGCATTTTTGCAGTCCTGGCGGGCCCGGTCATGGGTCCCTTCGCCATCCTCATGTCGCTGGCGATCCTCAGCAGTTCGGCGGCTTCACTGCAGTCCACGTTTGTGTCGCCCGCCCGGACGCTGCTCGCGATGGGGCACTACAAGGCGCTGCCCGCGACGTTCGGCAGGGTCAGTCCGGCCTTCAAGTCGCCGGGCTACGCCACGGTTGCCGCCGCCGTCGCTGCCGCCGGGTTCTACGTGATCACCCGGACCACCTCGGAGAACGCCCTCTGGGACACCATCACGGCCCTCGGCATGATGATCTGCTTCTATTACGGGATCTCGGCACTGGCCTGCGTCTGGTTCTTCCGGGCAGTGGCCTTCGGCAGCGCCCGGGCCTTCTTCTTCAAGTTCCTGGCGCCGCTGCTCGGCGGCGTCATCCTGCTGGTCATGTTCGTCAAGACGGCCTTCGACTCCATGGATCCGGCATACGGCTCGGGCTCATCGGTGGGAGGCGTAGGCATGGTGTTCATCCTGGGTATGGGGGTGATCCTGCTCGGTGCGGCGGTCATGCTGGTGATGGCCAGGATCCAGCCGGGGTTCTTCAGGGGTGAGGTGCTGGCCCGGGGGCGCTGACGCTCCTCTTGCGGCAGCGGCTGGAAAGTAAGCACACTTACTAATAAGGTGATCCGAGGGGTAGTTCCCACACTGAGCCGCACGTACTGAACAGAACGAGGTGACAGCATGCCGGAAACCGCCAACATCAACAAAGTCACGGACATCATCAACGATTCCCACATCGGGATGTTCACCACCATCAACGAAACAGGCGCGCTGGTTAGCCGGCCGCTGGTCGTGCAGGAAGTGAAGGACGACGGCGACATGTGGTTCTTCACGGGGGAGGGAACCTCCCAGGTGGCCCACATCGGCGCGGATCCCCGCGTCAACGTGTCCTTCGGCCAGCGCACCGAGTGGGTCTCGGTGGCCGGGACCGCGAAGGTTGTCCGGGACCGGGCCAAGATCCGTGAACTGTGGAACCAGGCGGTTGAGGCATGGTTCCCGGACGGGCCGGACACTCCCGAGGTGGTCCTGCTGCGCGTGGACTCCGACTCCGCGGAATACTGGACCAACCCGGGCGGCACCGCGGCCACCGTGCTGCAGTGGGTGAAGTCCAAGGTCACACACAGCCGCATGAGCGTCGGCGAAAGCGGGACCGTGGAACTGTAACTGCTCAGAGCTGTAACTGCTGGGCGCCGGAAAAGGCGAAAGGAGGCAGGGTGACCCATCAGGTCACCCTGCCTCCTTCTGCGTGCGTACCCTTCCGCCGCGCCCGTCCTTCGGGCTACCTGTTGCGATGGAGTGCGGGGAGGGGCCCACGCCTGCCGGAAGGACCGGCAGCTCTTAGAGCCTGGCGGCTGTTACAGCTTGTCCGGGCGGACCGCCAGCACGGGGCAGGTGGCCTCCAGCAGGATGCGCTGGACGGTGCTGCCCAGGATGAGCTTGCCCACCATGGACCGGTGCCGAAGGCCCACGACGATCATGTCGACGTTCCGGTCCTGGGCTATTTGGATCACAGCGTCACCGGGGTCGGAAAGCACCGAGGACTCGAGCGTCAGCGTCAGGCCCGCCGCCCGCAGCTGGGCATCGAGCTCCTGAATTTCCGCAGGGTCCAGGTCGTGGTGGCCGCGCCCCACGTTCACGATGAGCAGGTCTGTTTTTCTGAGCAGTGCTTCCGTGATCCCTGTGGTCAGGGCCTCCCTGCCTTCGGCGGCGGGGGCATAGGCAACGAGAACGGTCATGTTCTTGCTTCTCTCCAGTAGTGACGGGGATGGGACAGTGTTCTAGACGAGCGTGTTGAGCCAGCCCTGCGGCAGATCAATGGGCAGCAGGGACGGCAGGGCCAGAAGCACAACGTAGAGAACCAGCGTGTAGACCACGGTTGTCTTCAGGCGTGCCCTTGCCACCACCAGCAGGAACGCGGGGATGAAGATGGTCACCGCAACGAGGTAGCCGAAGGCAGCTGTGAGGGCCAGGAAGCCTGTCATCCAGAAGAAAGTCTTCAGGGCAAAACCTGCATCCAGCGTCCAGCCGGCGGTGGCGGTCCTCGCCCGGAGCCGCGCCCTGACCTCGGTGAACAGCAGGATTCCGGAGAAGACCAGGCCTCCAATGCTGACCAGTTGCGGTACCAGCCGGGCCTCGGGAGAGAACGACGCCGAGGCTATCAGCGCCGAAGCGAAGGCTGCGGTGAAGATGGCGGCGGCGGCCAGGGACCACGTGGAGTTCTTCAGCGGGCTTTCGTCATCCTCAGGGCGCTCGTCGCGGTGGCCGTCGTCCATGTTGGCCTGTTTCCGGGCTCGGATGAACTTGATGAGGGACCAGACGATGGGCAGGATCAGGATCGCGAGGAACACGATAACACCGGGGCGTGCCATCCAGTCCAGGCCATTGTAGAGACTGTCCGTGAGGAAGTAGTAGCGCTCGAGCGGGATGGCCAGGACGAAGCCGATGAGGAATGGTGCCCGCGGGAACCCGGTTGACTTCAGCAGCCAGCCGAAAACGCCGAGGATGATCATGACCCAGAGGTCGCCGAGCTGGCCGCCCTCCTGGAATGAGCCGAGCAGCATGATCGCGACCAGGCCGGCTGCCAGGACAGCGAACGGCACCTTGGTGAGTCTGGCGAGCTGTTTGACGCTGAGGAAGCAGAACAGGGCACCGAGGATGGAGGCGATCGCGAAGGACCACACGATGAGGTACATCAGATCCAGGTGCTCGGTGATGATGGACGGGCCTGGCTGGATGCCGTAGGTCAGGAGCATGCCCAGGAGCATGGCGGAGGGGACACCGCCGGGGATGCCGAACAGGAGGGTCGGGATGAGGTCCCCCGCTTCCACGGAGTTGTTGGCGCTTTCCGGGCCTACGATGCCCCTGGGGTCTCCCTTGCCGAACTGGCGTTTGTCCTTCGCGGTGGCCACGGCCTGGCCATATGCCAGCCAGGTTCCGGCGGTGGCGCCGACGCCGGGCAGTACGCCCGCCCAGATGCCGATGAGTGCACCGCGGATCACCTGGGTCCAGTGGGACAGCCATTCACGGATGCCCCTGCCCCAGCCGCCACCGAGGCTGATGTTCGCATTCTGACCGCGCCGCTGGCTGGCCCGCGAGGCGATTTCGGCGAGCCCGAAGATGCCCAGGGCGACTGCCACGAGGGAGAGCCCGTCACCGAGGAAGAGGCTGCCGAAGGTAAAGCGCTCTTCGGCCGTGGTGGGCGAGGTGCCCACCATGCCGAGCACAAGGCCAAGCAGGCCGGCCGAGACTCCCTTGATGATGTTGCCGCGGGACAGAACGGCAGCGAGGGCGACGCCAAGGACCGTCAGCATGAACAGTTCGGGGCTGGCGAAGGAAAGCACAAGGGGCCGGGCGAGGGGAATGGCAAGCGTCAGCCCGATGGCGCCGATGATGCCGCCGGCCATGGAGGACAGGAAGGCGAGCGTCAGCGCTCTCGCGGCCTGGCCCTTTTTCGCCATCGAGTAGCCGTCCAGCATGGTCACGCTGGCCGAGGCGGACCCGGGTGCGCCCAGCAGCACGGCAGAGACGGTGTCGGAGGTGTGGACAACAGCCAGCGCGCCGATGAGAAGCGCGAGGGCCTGGGGCGGTTCCATGCCGAATGTGATGGGCAGGAGGATGGCGACGGCGCCGGTGCCGCCCAGGCCGGGTATGAGGCCCATGACCAGACCGGCAACGGTGCCGATGAGGAGCATGAGGAGCAGGGAAGGGTCAGCGAGTGATGCCAGCGCTGCCATAGCGGAATCAAGCATGATGGTCCTTATTCAACGTGGATGTCGTATTTGCTCTCGAGCAGTTCCTTGACGTAGGACCTGACGGAGCTGCTGACGGTGTACGCGTCCCTGACGCGGTCGGCCATGCCGGCATCCGCTACGAGGGGGTAGCCGCCGAGGACTTTGGCGGCCTTGTTTTGGAACTCCTTGTCGGCCCCCAGCTTTTCGCTGGATTCACGCAGCAGCGTGACCGCCTTTTCCGGTGTGTCCTGCGGAACCCAGAGGCCCTTCTGGTACGTGTAGGTCAGGCCCAGGAGGGTCTTGTACGCCTCGAACTTTTCGCCCGAGGGCTTCTTGCCGTGCAACGCCTCATAGGCTTCGGGCACTGTGGGCACGTCGGGGAAGTTGGGGTCGCGGATGACCTCCCCGGCTTCGTTCAGCTGGCCGAAGGACATCAGCACGGTTGCCTTGCCCTCCTTGGCGATGCCTTCGACGGCGGAGCCGTACGCGGAGGTGGTCTGGTAATCCAGATCGATTTCACCGCGCTGCAGGGCCAGGTTGACCGGGCCGCGGCCTTCGAAGCCGAAGGTGGAGGTCACGTCCGCTTCGAGCAGGTCGAAGGCCACCAGGGTGGTGATATCCAGACCGGTGGCACTGATGCCACCGAACTCGAGGGGCTTGTCCCTGTTGATAAGGTCGTTGACGTTCTTGACGCCGGCTTCCGTGCGGGCGTAAATGACGCCGCCGGTGCCGTTGACCACCACGGGTTTGAGATCCTCGAAAGAGTACTTTACGGCCGAGCGTCCGAGGACCCAGGGCACCACCGTGGACGCTGTCCCTACCAGGATTTCTGTGCCGTCGGTCTTGGCCGAACGGGCAAACTTGTTCGTGCCGGAGATGCCCTCCCCGCCGGGTTCGTTGACGGGGGCAAACCCTGGGCGGCCGGCAACATAGTTGGTAAGTTCAGTGCCGATGAAGCGGGCCCAGGTGTCGGTGCCGCCACCCGAGGCCAGCGGAATCAGGAATTCCAGGGTTTCGCCGCTGAAGTTCCCGTCTTCGGTGCTGGAAGGCGGATTGAGGAGGCCTCCGCCCAGGACAGTGGTTGCGACGCCGAGAGCGGCGAAGGAGGCCACAACGGCCAGGACAGTGCGCCGGGAGTGTTCCGGCGGATCCGGCTGTTCGGCGGGTGCGTCGTGGCTGGTGCCGGGGGGTTCCAAGGCTGACTTCTGACTCGTCATTGAGAATTCCTTAATTCGTGCCGCCTGGTCCGAGCACCGCAGTGTCATGGAGGCGTCTGCTTTTATTGTGGCGCTTACCAGGTGTCTGGAAGCAGGAGTTCGGCGTCGGCAAGCCGACGTGCACTGCGCAGGGCGCCTACGACTGTGACGCCGTCGCTGATTTCCGACCAGGTCTGGACGAGGCCGGCGGGCGTCCGCATGTTCACGCCCGCAGAGACATCGGTTGATATCAGGTTGGCCAGGACGGTCCCCTTGTGCTGTGCGGCCATAGTCAGTGCCACGCTGCCCGTGATGGCGAGGGCCGGATGCAGGCGGCCCATGGAGAGCATCCTGACGACGACGTCGGCCTCGTCGCCGGCTTCAGCCCTGGCCACGAGGGCCAGCTTGGGGATGGCGCGTTCGGCCTCGACCCGGCTTGCAGCAATTCCCATCCGCACGGCCGCGTCCCGGCGCAGGTCGTCCAGGTGCCCCAGGAGATCCTTCCGGTTGTCAATCTCTGCTGCAGTCTCGTGACCGGTTAAACCGACCGCCTCAGCTTCCACGATGACGACGGGAGCGCCCGCATCGATGAGCGTTGCAGCCACCTGGCGGCCGTCGAAGCTCAGCTTGTCTACCGGCTCCCCGGTGGGCAAGAGCTTGCCGGTCGTCCGTCCGGCCGGGTCAAAGAAGCCCAGCCCTACCGGCATGCCAGGGAACGGCACGCCCGGGATCATCTGTGTGCCGGCGTATCCCAATTCGCCATGGGGGGTGGCCACCTTCTGCAGAATGAGCTGGTTAGTGTTCGTATTGAGCGTCCGGACCGCCGTGCTGTCCTGCCCGACCGGGACCCATCCGCGCTCGATGGCGTACGGTGCGACGACGGCAGAGCAGTTGCCGCAATTGCTGCCCCAGTCGACCCGCTGTTCATCGATGCCCACCTGGGCGAATGTGTAGTCGACGTCGGCGTCCGCGCTGACGGAGCGGGACAGGATTACCGCCTTGCTCGTCGTGGACGTACCGCCGCCGACGCCGTCTATTTGGCGGTGGTCAGGACTGCCGAAGAGACGCAGCAGGACTTCATCCACTGTCTTCCCCGGGACCTGGAGATGATCCCATTCGAAAACCCAGCACTTGCTGGTTCCCCCGCGCATCCACGTGGCCGGAATCTTGAACATGTTTGCTTCCACACCTTTCCTAAGCCCATCTGCGGGCTTTCAGCCCTGTGGCCTACCTCAGTGTGGTGCCAGGAATGCATGAATAACAATCACGGAAAAATGCAGATGCCTGCACTTTTACTTCAATCACAAGGAGCCGTAACGGGATTTCGGAAGCCGTTACAGCAAGAACGGCTCCGCCGACGCCCGGAAGCACCGCCGTGGCGCGGCTTGGATGAACCAAAGGTATAGAATTCTTCAGTGGGTGTAACTATTTCTTCAGGCAGGAGTACCCCATGCTGAATGTCAGAAGGCTCGAACTGTTGCTCGACGTCGTGGAACTGGGTTCAATAACCGCTGCCGCGGAGAAGCACGTCTATTCCCCGTCGGGTGTCTCGCAGCAGCTCCGTCGCCTGGAAGCGGAAGTTGGCCAGCCGCTGCTGCAGCGGCAGGCCCGCGGAATGGTGCCAACCGATGCCGGGCATGTCCTCACCGCGCACACCCGCCGAATACTCCGCCAGATGGCAGCGGCGGAGGCGGACCTCGCCGAAATCGCAGGACTGAACCGGGGCAGTCTCACCATGGGCACCTTCCCCACGCTCGGGGGTTCCTTTCTGCCCCTCGTCATCAGCAGATTCAAGGAGCAATACCCGGCGATCGAACTGCATGTCCGCAGCAGCCGCTTCGATGACCTGATTGAGATGCTCGAAAACGGCCAGGTGGGCATGTCGCTGCTTTGGGATTACGAGTGGAACCGGCTAAGCCCGGAAAGCTTCGCACTCACCACCGTCTTCGAAGACGCCACCGCCCTCATCGTGGGCAAGGACCACAGGTTCGGCCGGCGCAGGCAAGTGGACATGGCGGATCTTGCCAACGAGGAATGGATTGTCCGGGAAGAGGACCACCCCGTCGTCGAAGTGCTGCACAGGAGTGCCAAGGCGGCAGGATTCACGCCCCGGATAGCGTTCCATGCCAACGACTACCAAGAGGCCCAGGCCATGGTCAGCGTGGGACTCGGCATTGCCCTCGCGCCGCGAACGGCTGTGGTGAACAAACACCCCGGCGTCAGCATCGTGTCCCTGGGGGCGACCGCCCCGTCCCGCCGGGTGCTCCTGGCGCACCGGCATGACCGGGTCCGGGCTGCGGCTGAAATAGCTTTCCAGGCAACGCTGCTGGACGTAGCGAAAGACAACAGCGCCGACTTCCGCTGAGGCGGGGCATGAAACGATGGGGGACCCTTGAGTACTAGCCGGCCACGGTCGCGCGGGTGGTTGTGGATGCTGATCGCGTCCGCAGTCCTCTGCCAGATCGCCCTCAACCTTGCCCGGCCGCTCATCTCGTACAAGGTCCTGGCCTTGGGCGGAGATTCGATCACTATCGGCCTGACGTCAGCGGCATACGCGCTGGTCCCGGTCGCTGCCGCATTATGGCTCGGCAGGGTATCTGACCGGCGCAGTTCCCTCCGGGGGATTGTGGCTGTGGGAACCCTGCTCCTGGCAGCAGGGCCTGCCCTGCTGTCGGCGTCTCCGTCACTGCCCGTTGTCGCAGCAGCCAGTGCGGTGTTGGGCCTGGGGCACCTTTGCTTCACGATCGCGGGCCAGTCCGCGATCGCCCGATTCGTGCCGCTCAGCCATATGGATGCTGCCTTCGGCTGGTTTACGGCCTCGTTCGCTTTCGGGCAAATGGCCGGACCGCTGCTGGCCGGCCTCGCCATGGGGGCAGCCGAAGGAGTCCCGGCCGGAGTGAGGCTGGCTGATTCCAACACTGCCCTCCTCATCGCCGGCGGCATCGCAGTGCTCGCCGTTCCCTTCGCGTTTGGTACTGCTGCTAAACAGGAACCCGCCCAGGAGAAGGATGGGAAGCCGCCACCTGCGTCCCCTCGGGACTCCGTGGCCGCACTGCTGCGCTATCCGACGGTGAAGACCAACATGGTGGCAAGCCTGGCGCTGCTGGCGACCACCGACATTCTGGTCGCCTTCCTGCCGCTCCTGGGAGAGGACAAGGGTGTGTCCCCGGTCGTCGTAGGCATCCTGCTGGCCACACGGGCGGCGGCATCGATCGTATCCCGCCTGCTCCTGCCGGTTCTCCTTGCCCGTTGGAGCCGGCCCTCGCTCGTCATCGCCAGTCTTGCCGGTGCAGGAACAACACTGGCCCTGCTGCCATGGCTTTTTGAGCTTCCGTGGACTGCCGGGGGCCTGCTGGCACTGGGAGGCTTCTTTCTGGGCCTGGGGCAACCAATCACCATGACGCTCGTTACCCAGGCTGTTCCGCCTGCGTCCAGAGGAGCGGCGCTGGCCCTTCGCCTGCTGGGCAACCGGGCAGGCCAAGTGACCTTGCCGGCTGCAGCGGGACTGCTGGCGGCGCCGGTTGGTCCCAGCGGTGCTCTGTGGATGTCCTGCGCCGTGCTCGGCCTGGCGTGCCTGCGCCGCCCGCCCGGCAAACAGCGGGGACAAGGGCCGAAAGTCCCGGACTGAATCACGACTGATTCACGAAAGCGCGCGCATGTCCCCGCTGTCTCCGTGCGGGGGATACCCGGCAGGTTCCGCCCCGGCTGCTGTTTCCGCCCGCGCCAGTGCCCGCTCCAGGTGCGCAACGGCGGACGCATACCCGGGCTGCCGGGACGTCCGCAGCACTTCCGCCTCCCGCATGGCCTTCACGAATGCAGCCGTTTCCGGCCGGCGCACATCGGACATGGCCGGAAAATCGATCGCCAGCGCTGGGTCGAGTTCGTAGCGCTGCCAGCGCTGCAGGACGGCGTTGTGAACGTTGGCCGCGGCCTGCAGGGCGGGCTGCTCCTCCCGCTGCCGGCGCCTGGACGAGTACCAGCCCAAAACCTTGGGGCTGGTCCGGTAGGCGGCAACGCCGCTGGCGAAGGCTGCCGCCGCCAGCGCCAGTCCGGCCGGGGGCGAGGCCACCGCCGGGATGAGTAGTGCCGGGAGGATCACGGCAGAACCCCAGAAAACGTCCCAGAACAGCGGATCTGACGCGTCGCCGTCGGGCTTTCCGGCATGGTGCCGGACGGCGAAGACGGTGCAGGCGGCGGCGGCCACGAGCACGGCACCCCAGAAGACAAGCTGCAGCGTCCCAAGAGGGACGGCTTCGGTAACGGCGGACACTGCACCACCTCCAAGCAACGCGGCCCGGGAACTCGGGCTCCACTTCAATTCCATCCCCTCGGGTGCCGCCGGTCAATGGTCCGTCGGCCGGACGGCGGAAACGGTTTGCAGCGGGCGGCCTGCGGCGTAGCGTTGGCGGCATGCGACTAAAAATGTGCAGCATCCACGTCCGGAACCCGAAGGCAGCGCACTCGTTCTATACGCAGACGCTCGGCTTCGAAACGCTCATGGCCATGCCTGAGCACAACCTCTTTATCGTCAAGGACCCCGGTGATGCCGGCAGCGTGGGGCTGTTGCTGGAGCCGAGCGACAACCCGATCGCCGCCGCGTATATGAACGGACTTCACGACGCCGGGCTCCCGTCGATCGTGTTCGGCGTTCCGGATGTGCGGGCCGAGTATGAGCGGCTCACCGCCGTCGGGATCCCGTTCCAGGGCGAACCGTCGGAGGATCCGTCCGGGACGTCGGCCGTCTTCGACGACGGCTGCGGCAACTACATCCAGCTCCACCAGGACTGACGGCCACTGCCTGTTGCGCCGGACCGGTCTGCGGAAGGGACTGAATGGACGCCGTTGACGCCCTGAATGAGATCGCGTTCTGGCTGGAACGCAGCGCCGCGCCCACCTTCAAGGTGCAGGCCTTCCGGAAGGCCGCCGGCGTCATTGCGGACCTCGCCGCGGACGACCTGGCGGAGCGTGCGCGGGACGGCAGGCTGAAGCGGACCAAGGGCATCGGGGACACGACGTTCCAGGTCATCCTGCAGGCGGTTGACGGCGCCGTGCCCGACTATCTCGACAAGCTCAGGCAGGGCGGCGCCAAGCCGCTCGCCGCCGGCGGCAACGGGCTGCGGGCGCAGCTTCGGGGCGATCTGCACTGCCACAGCAACTGGTCCGACGGCGGATCACCCATTGACCTCATGGCGGACGCCGCCCGGTACCTGGGCCGCGAATATCTTGCCCTGACGGACCATTCCCCGAACCTCAAGATCGCCAACGGACTGAGCGCCGAGCGCCTCAGTGACCAGCTCGAGGCCGTGGCCGCGGTCAACGCTGCCCATGCCCGCCAGGACGGCGCGGAGTTCCGGCTGCTGTCCGGAATCGAGGTGGACATCCTGGAAAACGGGGAACTGGATCAGGACCCCGCCATGCTGGAGCGGCTCGACGTCGTGGTGGCCAGCGTGCACTCAAAGCTGCGCTCGGACCGGCGCACCATGACGGAGAGGATGCTCAGCGGCATCCGGGACCCCCACACCAACGTGTTGGGGCACTGCACCGGCCGTCTGCTGCAGGGTTCGCGGGGGACCCGGCCCGAGTCGGAGTTCGACGCCGAGCGGGTGTTTGCGGCGTGCGCGGAGGCAGGCGTCGCCGTCGAAATCAATTCCCGTCCCGAGCGGCAGGACCCTCCCGACAACCTGATGCGGCTGGCTCTTGATGCGGGATGCCTGTTCAGCCTCGACAGCGACGCCCATGCTCCCGGCCAGCTGGACTTCCTGCAGTACGGCGCGGAGCGTGCCGAACGGAACGGCGTGCCGGCAGAGCGGATCATCACCACCTGGCCGCTGGAGCGGCTGCTGGAGTGGCTCCGGCCAGGGGAGTAGCACGCTCCCGCCGGGTGTGGGAGCAGCTCCTCAAATATTAGTAAGTATGGTGACTATTTCGTTGCTGAGTGGTAAACCTTAAATGTTCCGCTGAGGAACCCCGGCCGGCCTGTCTCTCGTAGCGAGGTGCACCATGTCTTCCGTGAGTCCTGCTGACCACCTGGACGAGCTGGGCCGCCGGACATTGCGGCGGGTGCGCGGCCGCCTGATGCCGCTGATCGTCCTGCTCTACTTCATTGCGTACCTGGACCGGAACAACGTCGGCTTCGCCAAGCTGACCATGAGCGAGGACATCGGCCTGAGCGCGGCTGCGTACGGTCTTGGCGCGGGCATCTTCTTCCTCGGCTACGCACTGCTGGA
Organism: Arthrobacter sp. GQ119; assembly: GCF_059759125.1. Taxonomy (NCBI): domain Bacteria; kingdom Bacillati; phylum Actinomycetota; class Actinomycetes; order Micrococcales; family Micrococcaceae; genus Arthrobacter; species Arthrobacter sp. GQ119. Next base: position 192,116 of record NZ_JCAXEA010000007.1, read on the forward strand.
AATCCCGAGCAACGGCGGGATGTACAAGTTCGGCGCTCGCAAGTGGATTGCCCGCATCCTGATCTCCTGGGGCATCTTCGCCACGGCCATGGCTCTGGTGAACGGCGAAGTGACCTTCTACGTCATCCGGTTCCTGCTCGGTGCGGCCGAGGCAGGCTTCTTCCCCGCGATCCTCTTCTACCTGACCCTGTGGTTCCCCGCCGCGCAGCGCGTCACCGTTCTCGGCATCTTTATCCTGGCCCAGCCAATCTCCAACGCCCTCGGCGCCCCGGTCTCCGGCCTGCTGCTGCAGATGGACGGCATCTGGGGCCTGCACGGCTGGCAGTGGCTGTACATCATCGAAGGCCTTCCGGCTATCATCCTCGGCCTGCTCACCCCGATCCTGATGACGGACCGCCCCAGCCACGCCCACTGGCTGGCCCAGGACGAGCGCGAATGGCTGACCAAGACGATGGACGATGAGCTAGCGCACAGGACGAAGGGCCAGCCGCACCACTTCCTGGCCGGGCTCAAGGATCCGCGGACCATCGCGTACTCGGCGCTGTACTTCGGCCTGGTGTGCGGCATCTACGGCCTGGGCCTGTGGATGCCGACCATCGTTGCGGCCTTGGGCAGGTTCACCACCACGGAAGTTGGCTTCATCGTGGCCATCCCGTACACCATCGCCGCCGTCTTCGTGTACTTCTGGGGCCGGCGCTCGGACCGCACAGGCAACCGTGTCATGCATGCCAGCATCAGCATGGTGATGGCGGCCATCGGCCTCCTCGCCGCCGGCTTCCTGGTACAGGTCAATGCGGTCCTGGCCATGATCGCGCTGACCCTGGCGGCCATGGGCATCTACTCCGCCATCGCGCCGTTCCTGGCAATGCCTTCCACGGCCCTGGTGGGCGCCGCGGCGGCAGCCGGCCTGGCCATGGTCAACTCCCTGGGCAACCTGGGCGGCTTCGTGGCCCCCTACGCCGTGGGCCTGTTCAACGACGCCACGGGAGACAACCGCTCCGGCCTCGTGTTCCTGGCGGCCTGCCTCGGCATCACCGCAGTGGCCACCTATCTGTACGCACGCAGGCGCCCGGAGGGCCACGTGAAGCCCGGTACTCCTGCAACGGTCGGTGAGGAAGCTGTTGCCGCCGACGAGTTCGACATCAAGAGCTGAAAACCCCCAGGCGACGAGAGGCTGAGGAACATGACTCATCACGAAACGTTCCCGGCCGAGCGGACCGCGGTGCTGACCGGCGCCGCCTCTCCGCGCGGCATTGGACGGGCGACGGCGGAGATGCTCGCCAGCGCAGGCTGGTCGGTGGCGATCCTGGATATCGACGGCGACGCGGCGAACAAGGCGGCAGAGGAAATTGCCGCCGTCTACGGCGTTCAGACGGTCGGCGTGGGCGCTGACGTTTCCGACCAGGCAAACGTTAACGCCGCCATCGACGAAGTTGAATCCACGCTGCCGCCGATCGTTGGCCTCGCCAACCTGGCGGGCATCAGTTCACCCACGGAGTTCATGGACGAGACACTCGAGGCGTGGGAACGGGTATTCAAGATCAACATGACCGGCACGTTCCTGGTCACCCAGCGCGTCCTCAGGGGCATGATCGACCGCAGGCTTGGCAGGATCGTCAGCGTCTCTTCCATCTCCGCCCAGCGCGGGGGCGGCACCTACTCAAAGGTGGCGTACAGCGCCTCGAAGGCGGCCATCATCGGCTTCACGCGGGCGCTGGCCCGGGAAATGGGCCAGCACGGCATCACCGTCAACTGCGTGGCGCCCGGCCCCGTGGATACGGACATCATGGGCGGAACGCTGACGGAGGAACGCAAGGCCGCCATGTCCGCCGACATCCTCGTGGGCCGGGTGGGCACCGTGCGGGACATCGCCGCGCTGATGGTGTTCCTGATGAGCGAGGATGCCGGCTACATCACGGCGGCAACCTACGACATCAACGGGGGCCTGCAGATTTCCTGACGGGCGATTATCCCTCGCACTCCGAGCAGTACTTGTTGCCGTTCTTTTCCCGCGCGAGCTGGCTGCGGTGGTGGACCAGGAAACAGGACATGCAGGTGAACTCGTCATCCTGAACAGGGACGACCTGGATGAGCAGCTCTTCGTGCGAGAGGTCGGCGCCGGGGAGGTCGATGCCTTCCGCGGTGTCCGCCTCCTCGACGTCCAGCAGCGCAGTCTGGGACCCGCCGCGCTGGGACTGCATCGCTTCGAGCGATTCGGCCCCGGGCTGTTCGTCCTGGCTGACGCGGGGTGCGTCGTAGTCGGTTGCCATTGGTGGTTTCACTCCTTCGCATGAGCGCCGGGATGGCACTCGATAGCAGGGATCAACTCTACTGGTACGCCAAGTATTCCCGCGCACGCAGTATACCCCGGAGAAAAGGTCTTCCATTGTGCGCTGCTGACGGTCACCCGGCCAGGAACGGGCGTCACCCGGACTTCATCCGTCGTGGGGGATCAGGATGCCGGGTTTCTTCAAGGGTCGGGACGGAGACCCGTGTGCCGTAGCCTTGTTCAGGACTTCTTGGCGTCCTTCTTGGCAGTTGCTTCCTTGACGCGCTGCGCTTCGGCGCGGACGGCTGCGTGCGTGGCCCGCTCGCTGACCAGCCACGCCGGGGGAGCCTGCAGCAGCGCGGTGATTTCCGCCGTCGTCAGCGCCTCCTCAACGCCGCCGCGGGCGAGGCCGCTGATGGAGACGTTCAGCTTCTGTGCCACCACCGGGCGGGGGTGGGGGCCGTTGCGGCGCAGCTCGGCGAGCCACTCCGGCGGGTTCGCCTGGAGTTCGGCGAACTCCTCGCGGGTGATGGTTGAATCCTGGAACTCCTGGGGTGTTGCGGGCAGATAGATGCCAAGTTTCTTGGCAACGGTGGCCGGCTTCATGGACTGGGAGTTAGCAGAGGTCATGCTTCAAGGGTATCCGGCTGCCGGCGCGCGGCGCACCAACGGCAGGACCGGCACCGTCCGTCCACGCACGCCACTGGCGTACTGTGAACGTGTGTCCGCTGAAGATGAATCCACGTTAGCCCCCGCCCCGCCGGAACCCGGGCAGCGGCAGCTCCGCTTTGCCTACGTCGCCGGTGTCACGCCGGGGAAATGGATCCGGCGCTGGGAAGAGCGGATGCCGCATGTTCCGTTGCGCTCGTTCATGTCCGACGGCGGGACGCAGCTTTCGGTCCTGCGTGACGGTTCGGCGGACCTCAGTTTCGTCCGCCTGCCCGTGGACCGCGAGGGCCTCAACGTCATCCCCCTGTATGAGGAACAGCCCGTCGTGGTGGCACCCAAGGGGCACGAGATCGCCGTGTTCGAGGAAGTGGCCCTCGAGGACCTCGCACAGGAAACGTTCCTCGACGCCGACGAGCTTGGCGGCCCGGAAACTGCCCTGCAGGTGGTTGCGTCGGGGGCAGGCCTGCTGATTCTGCCGATGTCAGTGGCCCGGCACTTCAACGTCAAGGACACCGTGGCCCGCCGCCTCACCGGAGCGCCGGGCACCGAGATTGCCCTGGCCTGGCCCACTGATGCCACCGACGAGGTGATCGAGGAGTTCGTCGGCATCGTCCGCGGCCGCACCGCGCAGAGCTCCCGGCAGCCGTCCGCGAAGGTGGAAAAGCCCAAGAAGGAGCCGAAGCCGGACCGGCGGGGGACCGGAGTGAAGAAGCCCAAGGTGGCCCAGCGCTACACCCCGAACCCGGATAAGGGCCGCGGCAAGGGCTCGCGGAAAAAAGGCAAGCGCTAGGCCTGGCCTTAGTCCTCACCGGCAGTCCTCCCCGGCAGTCCTTACTGACGCAGGTCCAGCGCCTCGAGGAGCCGCCTGACCGAGCCGCCGAGGTTCCACTCGGCGGCGAGGCGCTCGAGTTCGGCGCGCGATTCACCGGCCACGGGATGCAGCCGGGCGCCCGCCTCCTCAAGCGTCGGCAGCTGGAGGTCGCGCACGATCTTCACGACGGTGGGCGCGACCGTGAGGTAGTCGGCGGCCGCGGCGAGCTTCGCCCGCACGGATGCGGACATCCCGCCTCCCGCGTCCGCTGCAGCCGCCAGCAGGGCGTCGAGCGTGCCGTGCTCCAGGAGCAGCGATGCGGCGGTTTTCTCGCCGATGCCGGCGACACCCGGCAGCCCGTCGGAGGCGTCGCCGCGGAGGGTCGCGTAGTCCGCATACTGTTCGGGGAGCACGCGGTACTTGCCGACGACGACGGCGTCGGTGACGACTTCGAGGTTGCTCATGCCGCGCGCGGTGTAGATCACCCGCACCTGGCGGGAATCGTCGACCACCTGGAAGAGGTCGCGGTCGCCCGTCACCACGTCAACCGGAAGGTCGGCGTGGCTGGCGTAGGTGCCCACGACGTCGTCGGCCTCATGGTGCGCAGCCCCCACAATGGCGATCCCGGCGAGGTCGAGCACGCGGCGGATCATCGGGATCTGCACCTCGAGCGCGTCCGGCACCACCTCCACGTCGGGGGAGCCGGCCACCGCCTCCGCGACCCGGTGCGACTTATAGGTCGGGATGAGGTCGACGCGCCACTGCGGACGCCAGTCATCGTCCCAGCACGCCACGAGATGCGTCGCCCCGTAGTCCGTGGTGAGCCGCGCGATCATGTCGAGCAGGCCGCGCACGGCATTCACCGGCGTGCCGTCCGCGCGGCGGATCGTGTCGGGCACGCCGTAGAAGGCGCGGAAGTACAGCGACGCAGTGTCCAGCAGCATGAGACGGTCGGGCATAACTGATCCTGACACGGATAGGTCAAATCGTCGCGAAGAAGCGCCTATGTCTTGCATTATGAACTCAAACCCATATTATGGGATGAGTGATGTGGCCTCGCTCACGGTGCACATCGGTTCCAAGCCTTCAACGTGGAAGGCCCCAACGATCGGATTCCCCTTATGTCAGACATAGCTGTACTGATCAATACGGCCGTGGCGGTCCTGGCCGCCGTTGTGCTGATCGTCCGTTTCAGAGTCAACCCCGTCATCGCCCTGGTGGTCAGCTCCGTTTACCTCGGCCTGGCCGTGGGCCTCGGCGTCGAAAAGACCGTCAAGACCATCACGTCCGGGTTCGGCGAAATCATGGTGGACGTCGGCCTGCTCATCGCCTTCGGCGTGCTCATGGGCTCCATCCTCAACCAGAGCGGCGCGATCCGGCGGCTCGTGGAGCACCTGCTGCACACGTTCGGCCCCAAACGCCTCCCGTACACCATGGGCCTGGCCATCGGAACGCTCCTGCAATCCATCTTTCTGGACGTCCTGCTCGTCATCTCGGCCCCGCTGGCGCGCAAGCTGGCACCCAGAATCGGCAAGCTCGGCACAGCGCGCATGGCCACGGCCATGGCCATCGCCCTCGAGTGCGGCATAGTTTTCACGGTTCCCGGCGTGGCCTCCCTTGCGCTGGCTGGCCTGCTGAACGTGCCGCTGGGGAAGATGCTGCTGTTCGGCCTGCTGCTGGTCATCCCGACCATCATCATCGCCATCGCCATCATGACGTTCCTCTTCCGCCGCGGCTTCTGGAACGAAGCCAAGGATGAGGACCACACCTTCGTCGCTGAGGAAGACCGGGAAGGCGAAGAGGAAGGGAACGACGGCGGTGCTGGGCCCGCGACAGCACCGTCCGGAAGCGCGCCGGGCTCCGGCGGCGCTGATGTGCAGCCTGCCGGCGGGACCGTCGCCGTGGCCGAACGCGAACGGAAGCAGTTTCCGCTGATGGTGCTGTTCGCGCCGCTCCTGACCTCGCTGCTCCTCATCGGTGCAGGGGCCATCCTGCAGATCCTGAAGATCGACGTGCCCTGGCTGCAGCTCCTGGGCGAGCCGGTCATTGCACTGCTCATCGGCCTGATCGGCACCTGCCTCGTCACCCGTTCCGCCATCGGCCAGACGCGCGTCGAGGAAGCCATCGCAGTGGGCTTCAAGGAGAGCGGCCAGATCCTGATCCTCACCGGCGTTGGCGGCTCGCTGGCCGCGACCGTCGCCGCAGCCGGCCTCGGCGACATCCTGGGCGGGTTCTTCTCCGCCAGCACGGTTGCCCCGCTCCTGGTGGTCTGGGCCATCGCGGCCGTGCTCCACATCGCCGTCGGCTCCGTCACCCTGTCCGCGATCACGGCTGCCGGACTGCTGGCTCCCATCGCCCCGGCCATCGGCCTGGACCCCGTGCTGCTGGCCCTGGCTGCCGGCGCCGGATCACTCTTCATGGTCCACGTCACCAGCAACACCTTCTGGCTGCTCCAATCCCTGCTGGGGCAGAGCGTCCGGGGTGCGCTGAAATCGGTGACCGTCGGGGTTTCGGTGGCGTCCGTCGTCGCGATTCTGCTGATCCTGCCCATGAGCCTGCTGTTCTGACCGGAACGCAAGCAACCCACATACCGGCGAACGCCCACGAAAGAAGAAGAAACCATGACACAGCCACGCATCGCGCCGCTGGACGGCGTCCGCGTCCTTGAGCTCGGAAACTACATCGCCGCACCCACGGCCGGGAGGCTGCTTGCAGATTTCGGCGCCGAGGTCATCAAGGTGGAGCGGCCGGGTACCGGCGACGAGCTGCGCAACTGGCGCCTGCACAAGGGCGACACCTCCATGCTGTACCGCACCATCAACCGCAACAAGAAGTCCGTGGTCCTTGATCTGCGGACGGAGGCCGGCAAGGAGGCGGTGCTTGGGCTCGCGGCGAAATCGGACATTCTACTGGAAAACTTCCGTCCGGGCACGCTGGAAAGGTGGGGCCTCGGCCCCGAGGTGCTCAACGACGCCAATCCGGAACTCATCGTCACCCGCATTTCTGCCTTCGGGCAGACCGGCCCGCTGTCAGAGCGGCCCGGCTTTGCCGCCGTCGCCGAAGCGTACGGCGGGTTCCGGAACCTGGTGGGCGACCCCGACCGGCCGCCGGTCCGGGTGGGGGTCTCGATCGGCGACTCGATCGCGGGGCTGTATGCCGCTTTCGGTTCCATGATGAGCCTGTACCAACGGGAAGCACGACGGCGGGACGCGGCCGGCGCTGTGCCGCTCACCGAGCGCATCATCGACGTCGCGCTCCATGAGGCGATGTTCTCCATGATGGAATCCCTCATTCCCGACTACCAGGCCTATGGTGTGGACCGGCAGCGTGTGGGCGGACGGATGGAAGGGATCGCCCCCTCCAATGCTTATATCTGCAGGGACGGTGCAAGCATCGTCGTGGCCGGCAACGGGGACTCCATCTTCCAGCGCTACATGCAGACCATCGGCCGTCCCGACCTGGCGGACGATCCCTCGTTGCAGACCAATGCCGGCCGCTGGGCCCGGCGCGAGGAACTCGACCAGGCCATCGGAGCCTGGTCCAAGGGACTGGACGCTGCCGATGCCCTCGACGCCCTCGAGGCAGCCGGCGTTCCCGCCGGCCCCATCTACACCGCGGCGGACATCAGTGCGGACAGCCAGTACGCGGCCCGGAACATGATCCAAAAGTTCGACGTGTCCACCGGAGACGAGGTCCTCCCCGGGGTTGGCTTCCCGGGCATCGTTCCGGTGATCGGCAGCCAGTCCCTGCCGATCCGCAGCCTGGGACCCGACCTGGGCGAAAACACAACAGAAATCCTCAGCGGGCTCCTCGGCATGGACCCCGCAGGGATCAGTGCGGCCGCCGGCCGCGAGGAGGCACTCCAGGCATGACCCACCACGTAAATCACCCCGGCTCCACCCCTGCCGCCAGCTTGGCCGGCGTCATCCTGAGGGACGTCACCCTGCGGGACGGGCTCCAGCTCACCGGGAAGCTCCTGCCCACCGAAAGGAAACTCGAGACAGTGCGCGAACTGCTGCGCCTGGGGGTGCCCGCCATCGAGCTGGGGTCCATGGCCCGGCCGGACCTGGTCCCCACCATGGCCAACACGCTGGAGGTGGTCCAGGCCCTCACCCCCGAGGAACTGGAAAAGTGCTGGATCTGGGTGGCCACGCCGGGCCACGTGGCCAAGGCGGCGGCCGCGGGCGCGCGGAACTTCCAGTACTGCCTCTCGGCGTCGGATTCGCACAACAAAGCGAACATCGGCCGCACCACGGACGAAAGCCTCGCCGCGCTGCCGGAGGCCGTGGAGTACGCCGCGGCCGTCAGCGGACAGATCCAGCTCTGCATTGCCACCTCCTTCACCTGTCCCTTCGAAGGCATCGTCCCCGAGGAACGGGTGCTGTCCATCGCCAACGACCCCCGCGCGGAGGGGACCACGGACATCGTCCTCTGCGACACCCTGGGCCAGGCGTTCCCCGCCCAGGTGTCCTCGCTGGTCCGGCGCGTCCGGGAGGAATCCCCGGCCCGGCGGATCGTCTATCACGGCCACGACACGTGGGGACTGGGCGTGGCCAACACGCTCGCCGCCATCCAGGCAGGTGCCGCCATGGTGGACGGTGCACTCGGCGGCCTGGGCGGCTGCCCCTTCGCGCCCGGCGCCAGCGGCAACACCTCCAGCGAGGACATCCTTTTTGCCACCCGGCCCGGCTGGCTGACAACCGAAAGCTTCGCCGGCCTCGTGATCCTCTCCGAAAAGCTTCTCGCGGAACTGGGCGAACCCAACAGGTCCAAGGCGGCACAGGGCGCCCGGTCCAAGGCCGATGCCTTCGACTGGGTCATCCCTTCGGACAGTCCCGCTGCCGCCACAGCCTGCACCCAGGGAGGCAACTGAGCGTGGGCAACAGGTTCCTGGTCACGACAGCGATCCCGGACCCGGGGCTGCGGCTGCTTTCCGACGCCGGATCGGTCACCGTGCTGCCCGAGCCCCCGGACTATGACACGCTGGCGGCGCTGTGCGCCTCGGGCGAGTACGACGTCGTCCTCACCCAGCTGCGGGATGTCGTGGACGCGCCGCTCCTGGCGGACGCGCACGTGAAGGGCGTGTCCAACTTCGCCGTGGGGTACAACAATATCGACGTCGACGCCGCCACCCGGCACGGCATCCTGGTGGGCAATACCCCGGGCGTGCTCACGGACGCGACGGCGGACATCGCCATGCTGCTCATCCTGGGCACCGCCCGCCGCGTGGTGGAAGCCGACCGGCTGGTCCGTGACGGCGAGTTCCACGGCTGGGAACCGGAGCTGCTGCTGGGCCGGGACGTCTCCGGCGCGGTGCTGGGCCTGGCCGGGTTCGGCCGGATCGCCCGCGCCACGGCACGACGGGCCCTGGGCTTCGGGATGGAGGTGCTCTTCTCGCCGCGGCCTCTCGACGACCGGCTGGTCAGCGATGCAGAACTGGGCGAGTTCGCCGGCAAGGTCCGGCAGGTGCCCTGGCCCGAGCTGGTGGAACGCAGCGACTTCCTGTCCCTGCACGTGCCGCTGAACGACCAGACCCGGCATCTGGTGGACGCTGAGGTGCTGGAGCGGATGAAACCGGGTGCCATCCTGATCAACACCGCCCGCGGCCCGGTGGTGAACGAGTCCGATCTCGTGGAGGCCCTCCGGAACCGGACCATCGCCGGTGCCGGCCTGGACGTGTTCGAGGACGAGCCGCGGCTCGCCCCGGGGCTGGCCGAGCTGCCCAACACCGTGCTGCTGCCGCACGTGGGCAGTGCCACCGTCGCGGTCCGCAGCGAAATGGCCCGGCTGAGTGCCCTCAACGCCGTGGCCATCGCGGAAGGACGCACGCCGCCCCACCCCGTCAACTCCCTTACCGGCACATGACCGTCCTCGTCGCCCCGGACAACTTCAAGGGGACGTACGCCGCGTCGGAAGTCGCAGCAGCCATCGCCGCAGGAATCCGGGATAACGGGGCGAAAGCGGTAGAGCTGCCCGTCGCGGACGGCGGGGAGGGGACGTTCGACGCGCTGTGCCGCAGTCTTGCCGCCTCGGCCCTGACTGTCGAGGCACAGAACCCGTGGGGCGAGCCGCTCCCGGCGACCATTGGCTGACCGCGGACCGAACCGCCGTCGTCGAACTGGCGCAAGCCAGCGGCCTGAACGTACCCAGCAGCCGGCCCCGTGATGCCGTCGCGGCCAGCACGTACGGAACCGGGATGATGGTGGCCGCCGCGGTCGAGGGGCTCGGATCACCGTCCTGTCAGACGTGACGACGACTTTTCTGGACGCGCCCCGTATATTCGGGCGGCAGAAGGGCGCCGGTTCTGTCGAGATCGCGTTGTTGGAACAGCGGCTGAAGCAGCTGGCCGGTTCCTATCCCCGAAACCCGGCCGGCGTGCCGCGCACGGGTGCGGCCGGCGGCCTCTCCGGCGGGTTGTGGGCACACTTCGAGGCTGAGCTTGTCTCCGGGGCCAACGCCGTCCTGGACGCCGTGAAGTTCGACCGGTACCAGGCCGCAGCCGATGCCGTCGTCGTCGGTGAGGGGAGGCTCGATGCGCAGACCGGCCAGGGCAAGATCATCTCCGCCATCCTGGAAAGGGTGCAAAAATCAGACCGGAAGGTTCCGGTGGTCGCCGGGTATTCCGGCTCCCGGAGCTAGCCGGAGGCCTTGGCGCTGTGGTTTTCCCGCATGGTTTTCCCGCTGGTTTCCTGACGGGGCGTTGTGCGGCGGGCGTTACGCCTCGCCGGGAAACCGGCCGCCGATCAATCTGGTCATGTGCTCGGCGGTGGCAAGAAGCGGTTCCACCCAGGCCTCACAGGTCTCCAGGGGCATCCGCAACGTTGGCCCGCTGATGGTGACTGCCCCCACCAAGCCTGCCGCCGAATCGAAAACCGGGGCGGAAAGCCCGGAGGCCCCGTCTTCGCGCTCACCCACCGTGATGGCGAATCCGTCGGTCCGCGTCCGCTTCACCACCTGCTCCAGATCCTCTGAGGAGGTGATGGTGGACTCGGTGATCGGCTCCAGGGGATCCCGCAGGACGGCCTCCATGAGCTCCGGATCCCACGCCAGCAAGACCAGCCCAGCCGAGCCGGCGTGCAACGGGAGAACCTTGCCAAGATGCATCTCGCGTCGAAGGGCATGGCGGGTATCGGCCATGGCCACACAGACGCGGTAATGCTGCTCCGCCTTGAAGAAGCAGGCGGTCTCACCGGTGGTGTCGCGCAGGGTCTTCAGCAACGGGCTGAGGATGTCAATGACTTCCATTCCCCGGGTGGCCGGAGCAGCCCAGTACGCCATGCGCATCCCGATGCGGTAAGCGTCCTCCTCCCTGTCCAGGAAGCCCTGGGAGGTCAGGTTGGTGACAAGCCGCTGGACCGTGGAAGTCGGCATTCCGGTGAATTCCCGGATGTCGCTCAGCGACAGCACTGGCCTGGAGAGCGAGAAGGCATCCAGGATCGATGTTATTTTCCCGAGGACAAGCAAGGGGTTGCTGTTGGACTTCGCTGAAGCATCGGCCGCCGACATAGGACTCACGCTAGACCGTGGCCGTATCCGAATCCAATCATTCTCTCTCCTGGGACGCATCCTGCTGGCGGCACTCCCGGAGGCTGACCTCGACAGCTACCCCAAAAGCGTGGACTACGGCGGCCGCCTGACCTGACTGGTCGGCGCTCCATGCGCGGCGCAATGTTCCCGTCTTCTGGCGCGTTTTGGGCTGGGATGGTGTAGGTTGCATACCCGTCAGATAAGAACGCTAGAGAAGAGAACCATCTAAGTGGCCACCGATTACGACGAAGTCCGTTCCGACGTCAAGGAATCCCAGGACAACTCCTTGGAAGCACTCCAGTCCGCCAATGCCCCGGACGCCCGCAGCGTTGTCCGCGAGCTGGACGAGGCAGATGCCCTGGACGATGCAGTCATCCCAGGCGGAGAATTCGTCGCCGAGGAACTGGTCGTTCAGGTCGTTCCGCAGGCGCAGGACGAGTTTACCTGCTACTCCTGTTTCCTCGTCCGGCACCGGTCTCAGATCGCGCGCGAGAAGAACGGCCACGCCTACTGCACCGACTGTGAAGGCTAAGGGGCTTAGTCCCGAAAGGAGCTTGCGCTAACCACGGCAACTCTCGAGACTCCACACCAGGCAGCTTTGGACGACCGCTAATCGAAGTCGAGGTACCACGGATATGAAACCCGAAGTCGGTGAACCCGATGCGGGACCCTGGCAGGCCGAGTCACTGGAAGGCTTGGTGCGGCGGCTAGTGCCGGCAGCAGGACAGCGTCCGAACCGCCCCTGGATTGTAGCGGTTGATGGAAGGAGTGGGGCAGGCAAGACCACCCTGGTCCATCGTCTGCTGGCTCGAGTGCCGGACTCAGATGTCGTTCACACGGACGATGTAGCGTGGCATCTCTCGTTTTTTGACTGGGCCGATGAACTCCGTGACGGCGTCCTCGAACCCCTGCTCCAGGGCCAGGCAGTCCATTACCGTCCGCCGGGTTGGGTGGCCCGAAAACGTCCAGGTGCCATAGCTCTACCCGCCGGGCGTTCCGTGGTGTGGGTGGAAGGGAGCGGATCATCACGCCAAGCGCTCTCGGACCTAATTGACGCTTCGATCTGGGTGCAGTGCGACAACCTTGAAGCCCGACGTCGCCTCCGGGCACGAGACGGCCAGGAAGAAGAAGACCTGCACAGGGAGTGGGAAGAACAAGAAATTCCCTTCCTGCTTGAAGACCGGCCATGGGAGCGCGCTACAGTGATCGTGGCCGGAAGGCCGGCGCTAGAGCATGATCCGGATACCCAGGTAGTAACCGCTCAGCCAGCACCAGCATGCGCGGAGATGACCTAATGCAGGGATTTGCTTCCAGCACTGCCGTCAAGCCGCCCGGTAGGGGATATCTGAACCGTGAGGAAAAGGCTTCGCAGGAGAACTCTGCGGCACGAGTCATTTGCCCCGCGTTCTTCTCGTGGTTCGAACACTTTCGCGTATTGGGGCAAGGCGACAGTGGGAGCATGCCTTAAGAGGCCGATGATGAGCGTTCTGTCGGCTGCTGTGCGAGGGGACATGTACTGTCAGATTGCGATCTAAGAGTTCCTCGAACGGGTGCCAGAAATGTCAGAATCGGACCCTACTCTGACAGCTTTTCGCCTACTTGCCTGACGTCAGGTTGGGGTGTACTTGAGCTGACATACCAAGGTGCCTGTGAGAACAAGCATTCGCCGACTTCGCAGCGACTGCCGACGCCAGTCAAGCCATATCTCTTTGACTGCCGAGAATCCGTGCGACAGGGACCCACGCACGGTGCCTCACCGCTGGAGTCGTCGGCGGGGTAGAAGCAGCCACGCATTGTCGTACCTTGCGCGGTGAACTCCATGTCTTCACGGGCCACAGGATTTTCTCCTTGTTTTGTTAAGGTTTCGTGAATACATCTTCACCGGCGGCGGAAGTCGACTTCCCACATTGCGTGCCGGGTTCTGGGCCTATCCGTGCCAGAACCGAAAATCAAGGATCAGAACTTCAGGACCGTGTCGCGGCTAAGGCTCGGTAATCCCGCGGCGCGCAGCCGTACTCTGCGCGGAAGGCACGAGCGAAGTGGCTAGGGTCGGAAAAGCCCCAACGCACCGCGACATCCACGACTGAGCCGGCTCCAGAGGCGAGGTCGCGACGAGCCCGTGTTAGCGGCCATGAAAAACTGCCCAAAGGCGGCCACGAAAGTGCCCACTTACGGCCAGTAGAACTGCCCGACGGTGGCCATGAGATCTGCCCACTTCCTTACTGAACCGACCGCGCCTTAAGCGGTGGGAGCCTCTCCCTGGGGTTTGATGACGGTGTCTAAGCGAACCAGGAAGAGGCCCTGTATGAAGTCTGACGGAGAAATCATGGAAATTCTTGCTGCCTACGATCTGACCGGATCGTTGCGTGCCACCGCGGAGCTCACGGGCTGCTCGCACCACACCGTTGCCAAACACGTACAAGCCCGTGACGCCGGCCGTCCTATCGGGGAACCGACGGCACGGGGCCGGGTCACCGACACGTACCTGCCCAAGATCGAAGAATGGGTGGAAGCCTCCAAAGGGCGGATCCGCGCCGACAGGGCCCACGAGAAGCTCCTCGCCCTGGGCTATGCAGGTTCGGAACGCTCCACCCGCCGGGCAATCGCGCAGGTCAAGGCCGCGTGGCGGCTGGGCCACACCCGCGTCCACCGTCCCTGGATCACTGAACCGGGGAGCCTGGTTGTTATGAAGAATTCTTCATAACAA
>NZ_JCAXEA010000070.1:0-668 GCF_059759125.1 Arthrobacter sp. GQ119
CCGTCGTGCTGGCCGGCGTGGACCATCTGGTCCATGGAGAGGTCCACCAGGCCGCCCCAGATGTAGTCCACCTTGGCGTTGGAGAGGTAGGGGAAGAGCTCGAGCATGGCCTTGCGCAGGATCTCGGCGCTCTTGACGTCCGAGTCCGGGCTGGACAGCGCGAAGCGGGCACGCCCGCCGAACAGCAGCCTGTTATCCGGGGTGATGCGGAAGTAGTAGGTCAGCATCTTGCTGTCCGAGGCCTGGCGGCGGTTGGGCAGGATGCGGTTGACCACGTCTTCGGGCAGCGGGTCGGTCACGATGATGAAGCTGCCCACCGGGATCACGCGGCGCTGCAGCCACGGGGTGACGTTGCCGGTGTAGCCGCTGGTGGCGACCAGGACCTGCTTGGCCCGGGTGATGCCCCGGGTGGTGTGCACGTCGTGCACGGTGCCGGAGACCTTCTTCAGCTCGGTCACCGCGGCGTTCTCGCAGATATCGGCGCCGGCGGCCACGGCCACCCCGGCCAGGCCGTGGACGAACTTGCCCACGTGCAGGCCCGCACCGAGCGGGTCAACCATCGCGCCCTGGTAGAAGTCCGTGCCGATTTCGCTGTGGATCTCGGACTTCGGGATCACCGTGACGTGGTGATCGGCCAGGGTGGCCAGCTTCTCCTGGGACTTCAGGAA
>NZ_JCAXEA010000071.1:0-613 GCF_059759125.1 Arthrobacter sp. GQ119
GAATCCCGAGCGGAACTTGGTGCCGGCCGTGGTCAGCGAGGCCGCACCGACGGTCCTGCCATGGAAACCGCCGTGGAAGGAGATGATGTTGGGCCGTCCCGTGGCCATGCGCGCCAGGCGGACAGAGGCCTCCACGGCCTCGGACCCGGACGTAGCATAGAAGACACTGTCCAGCCCCGCCGGCAGGTACTGTCCGAGCTTTTCGGTGAGCTCCAGCAGGGGCTTGTGCATCACGGTGGTGTACTGGGCATGAATAATCTTGCCCACCTGCTCCCGCGCTGCAGCGACGACATCGGGGTGGCAGTGACCCGTGCTGGTCACGCCGATCCCGGTGGTGAAATCCAGGTAGTTCTTGCCGTCGGTCGCGTGGATCCAGCTTCCGAGCGCGGAGTCGACGACGACAGGAGTGGCCTGCTTGAGGAGGGGACTGAGAGTTGCCATGGCTTCATACTTTCTGAAGAATTGTCGATTGTCAACAATTTTGGATGTCAAATCCATCACTATTTCTGACAGAGTGAACTAGCTGGTTTTGAACCGCTCCGGCCGCACGAATTCGAGGCCTTCGAAGGTCTGCTTGCCGAGGGCTTCGTGGGCGGCTATTTCGCCGTATGCG
>NZ_JCAXEA010000072.1:0-597 GCF_059759125.1 Arthrobacter sp. GQ119
GATGCCCTCGGCCTGAAGGATGTCCAGGACGGAATCGACGCCGGCGACGAACTCCTGCTGCAGTGCAATGCTGGCGTCGATCCCGCCGCCGGATGCGCGGGCGAAGGTGGCCCGGTTTCCTGGGGGCATTGCTGAGAGCCAGCCACCGTTTCGTCCGGAGGCGCCGTAGCCGATCTGTTCTGCTTCAAAAACCGCGACGTTGAGTGAGGGTTCGAGTTTCTTGGCGAAGTACGCGGCCCACAGGCCGGTGTAGCCGCCACCGATAATTGCCAGGTCTACAGTGTCCTGACCGGTGAAGCGGGGGTAGGCGGGCCTGGTGGCCGCGAGTCCGGCCATCCAGAAGCCGAGCTCTCCGTTTCGGGGTGTTGCCGCAAGGGCTGTCATGAGTTGTCCTTCGTTGTCTGGAAAGCGCTGGGGGTGTTCAGGCGGCGGTGTATCCGCCGTCGACGGGCAGGACCGCTCCGGTGATGTAGGACGATTCCGGGGACGCCATGAAAAGGATGGCGTCGGCGATCTCTTCGGGGGTGGCCAGGCGCTGGAGCGGGATCTGGCCCTCGCGCTGGGCGCGGTAGGCCTCGGGGTCTTCCCTGCGCTGGA
>NZ_JCAXEA010000073.1:0-591 GCF_059759125.1 Arthrobacter sp. GQ119
GAGAGCTTCCCAAAGCGGTTGTAGTCGCAGTCGATGCCGTTGTCATGGACGAGCTTTTCGATGGTGTCGATCGCGTCGTTGTATTCCTGGAACATCTGAACGGCACGCTCGGCGCCGTAGCGCTTGACCGCGGTGCTGAAGCTGATGGCCAACCCGGTCGTCGCCATTCCCCCGTTACGGCCCGACGCGCCCCACCCCACGGTGTGGCGTTCGAACACGGCAACGCTGGCGCCCTGCTTGGCAAATTCCAGGGCCGCGGACAGCCCGGTAAATCCGGCGCCGATGATTGCCACATCGACGTTCTCGGGGACCGGAGTCTGCCGGTAGTCCCCGGATGCTTCGGCCGTATCCAGCCAGTAAGGAATGAGTTTCACGGGTTGACCTTTCGCTTCGTCGTTGTCTCTACAGACCGAGGTGCTTGTTGATCTCGTCCAGGGACTTGGCAACGTTCAGGTCGTAGCCCGGGCCGATGGGGTCATAGCCACGGTCCAGCAGCCACAGGTTCCGGAAGCCCATGTCATGCATCGGGTGGATGTCATAGCGGGTGTGCGAGGAAATGTGCAGGAAGTCCTCCGGCTGCGCGTTCAGGGT
>NZ_JCAXEA010000074.1:0-561 GCF_059759125.1 Arthrobacter sp. GQ119
TGGTGGTGGTGGGTGCAGAGGAGGACGCCGTTGTCGGTGTTGGTGGGTCCGCCGTGTGACCAGTAGGTGGTGTGGTGGGCTTCGCACCAGGGGGCGGGGATGGTGCAGTTGGGGAAGGCGCAGCCTTGGTCGCGGGCGGTGAGGGCTTTGCGGATGTGGGGCGGGAAGATGCGGGTGGTGCGGCCGATGTCGAGGATGCGGCCTTCGGTGCCGAGGAGGATGGGGATGATGTCGGCGTCGCAGGCGATTTTGCGGATGGTGGCGGCGGTGACGGGTCCGGTGAAGGTGAACGTCCCGGTGCCGGCTGGGGTTCCGGTGGCTGTGCCTGGGCTGGTGCCGGTGCCCGGTCTGGTGGTGGTGCGGGAGTTGGTGGGTTGGTTTGTTGGTGTGGTGTGGGGGTAGCGGGGGCCGTTGGTGGCGGTGGTGTGGAGTTGGTTGAGGAGGTCTTGGTGGTTGATGGTGACCATGACTTGGGGGCGGAGGCCTCCGGTGGTGGGCAGGGTGTTGGTGGCGAGGGCTGTTTTGCAGGCGCCGACGAGGCCGTCGAGGAGTTGCTGGGGG
>NZ_JCAXEA010000075.1:0-532 GCF_059759125.1 Arthrobacter sp. GQ119
GGGCCCAGAAACTTCCTTCGTAACTGTCAAGTAATCAATAAATTAGGAGAAAGATGACTTCGAACATCTCTGCGCCTGCCGTGTCCACGACACAGTCCGGTGCTCCGGTCACGTCCGATGCCCATTCCAAGGCTGTCGGCGCCGACGGCGCGATCATCCTCACGGATCACTACCTGGTGGAGAAGCTCGCGCAGTTCAACCGCGAGCGGGTTCCGGAGCGTGTGGTGCACGCCAAGGGCGGCGGCGCGTTCGGTACCTTCAAGACCACCGAGGACATCTCCAAGTACACCAAGGCCGCGTTCCTGCAGCCCGGTGTGGAGACCGAGATGCTGATCCGTTTCTCCTCCGTTGCCGGTGAGAACGGCTCCCCGGACACCTGGCGGGACCCGCGCGGGTTCGCGGTGAAGTTCTACACCTCCGAGGGCAACTACGACCTCGTGGGCAACAACACCCCGGTGTTCTTCATCCGCGACGGCATCAAGTTCCCGGACTTCATCCACTCCCAGAAGCGCCTGCCCGGCACGCACCTGCG
>NZ_JCAXEA010000076.1:0-511 GCF_059759125.1 Arthrobacter sp. GQ119
TACCCGCAGTTCGGAGATGTTCTTGGCGAACTTCTCGCTGAACTCGGCCAGGACGGAGCGGTGCACGAAGAACCGGTTCGCGGCGGTGCAGGCCTCGCCCATGTTCCGCATCTTGGCCTTCATGGCGCCGTCGACGGCCTTTTCGATGTCCGCGTCGGCCAGGACGATGAACGGGGCGTTGCCGCCCAGTTCCATTGAGGAGCGCATGACATTCTCGGCCGCCTGGCGCAGCAGGATCTTGCCGACCCCGGTGGAGCCGGTGAAGCTGATCTTCCGAGCGATGCCGCTGCCGGTCCAGGTCCCCACGACGCTGGCTGCGTCCAGGGTGGTGACGACGTTCAGGACACCGTCGGGAAGGCCGGCCTGCCGGAAGATGTCCACCAGGGCCAGGGAGGTCAGCGGCGTCAGTTCCGCGGGCTTGAAGACCATGGTGCAGCCCGCGGCCACGGCCGGGGCGATCTTGCGGGCACCCATCGCCAGCGGGAAGTTCCACGGCGTGACCAGCACGCAC
>NZ_JCAXEA010000077.1:0-504 GCF_059759125.1 Arthrobacter sp. GQ119
ACCGGCGGCGGTGAAGGCTGCCACTGCGCCGGCTTCGTTGATGCCGGGGTGGATCAGCTGGCCCTGCGCGGATTCCTTGTAGGCCAGGACGAGGTCCCGGTCCACGGACAGGTAGTTCTGGCCCTTGGGGTTGTAGATCTTGGCCGTGGGGAAGAACGCGTCCATGCCGAACGTGCGGGCCTCATCCGGGATGATCGGCGCGATGTGCTTGCCGAAGTTCTTGTCCCGCATCAGGTCCTTGAGCAGCCGGACAAAGGCCATGGTGGTCGCGGCCTGCTGCTTGCCCGAACCGCGCTTGGCGACCTCGTAGGTTTTCGGGTCCGGCAGCGAGATGTCGGAGTGCTTGGACCGGCGCTCCGGCACGGCACCGCCCAGGGCGGCGCGGCGTTCCATCATGTACCTGATTTCCGGCGCATCCGTGCCCGGGTGGAAGTACGGCGGCTGGTACGGGTCCTTCTCGAGCTGTTCGTCCGTGACGGGGATCCGCAGGTGGTCGCGGAACTT
>NZ_JCAXEA010000078.1:0-504 GCF_059759125.1 Arthrobacter sp. GQ119
GAATTCCGGGACTATCTCAGGATTCCCATCTCCGACGCGCAGCTGGAAGAGGATCCCTACAGCCCGCCCTACTACCACCCGGGATGGGACGCCCCCGAAATGGCCTACCTCCTGGAGAGCCGTAAAGCGCTGGGAGGCTCCGTCCCCGAACGCCGGTTCAACCACGCGGCCGTTGAACTGCCCGAGGCCAAGACGTTCGAGGTCGCCAAGCGCGGTTCGGGCAAGCAGCAGGCCGCGACCACCATGGCCTTTGTCCGGCTGCTCAAGGACCTGCTCCGCGACAAGAAGTTCGGACACAGGATCGTTCCCATCGTGCCGGACGAATCGCGCACCTTCGGCATGGACGCGTTCTTCCCCACGGCCAAGATCTACAACCCCGGCGGCCAGAACTACCTGTCCGTGGACCGGGACCTCGTCCTGGCCTACAAGGAATCCGCGCAGGGCCAGCTGATCCACCCCGGCATCAACGAAGCCGGCGCCGTGGCAGCCTTCACCGCCGCCGGC
>NZ_JCAXEA010000079.1:0-457 GCF_059759125.1 Arthrobacter sp. GQ119
CGGAAGGTCCTGGCGATCCTGCTCACCCACGCGCACAACGACCACATCGGCGCCGCCCGCCAGGTCGCCGACACCGTGAACGCACCCATCTACCTGCACCCCGAGGACCAGGTCCTCTGGGAACAGGTCTACCCCGACACCACACCCGACCGGCAGATCGCCGACGGCGACACCTTCCACGTCGGCGGCGCCACCCTAAAGGCGATCCACACCCCCGGCCACTCACCCGGCTCCACCTGCTTCCTCCTCGAAGAACAAGGCACCGTGTTCACCGGGGACACCCTCTTCAACGGCGGCCCCGGCGCCACCGGCCGCTCCTACAGCGACTACCCCACCATCCTGACCTCCATCCGCGAACGCCTCCTGCCCCTCCCGGCAGAAACCACCGTCCGCACCGGCCACGGCGACAACACCACCATCGCCGCCGAACGCGAAACCCTCGCACAGCTGAACCACT